>JBNVCD010000120.1:0-3760 GCA_050410875.1 Bathyarchaeia archaeon
ATTTTCAAAGAGTTTACGCAGTGACCGGAATATTTTTTTGGCAGGTTGCCCTGTTTGGTCAGCGATTTCTTGGAGAGTTAATCCTGCAGGGTTGCTTTTCAGTAACGTTATGACTTGTTCATCGACTTTGTTGAGTTTCATGTTTTATTCTCCGCGGTTGTGTTTTCTGCTTTTTATGTTGAATATAGTTTTTCAATTTTGCGGTACCTAACCCAACTTTGCAAGACCACTTCTATGACTTGTAGCCTCACACAGACTAATTCAACGTTTATTTCTTGTCTGATTAATTTCTGCAAAGCCAACTTTCCACAAAAATATTTTTAGCAGACAGTAAAACATAACCCTACACTTCTAACGGGGGGTAATTACCAAAAAAAGATCACACCACAACCACGATCAGCCGCTTCGCCTAAAGCTTCTAAAGGAACAGGCTAAATTGATTAACGCAGCTTCCTACAAGTACAGGTAAAAATATATTCTTAGAATTTTATTATGTGGGTCTCACAGGGTCCGTGGCGCAGCACGGATAGCGCGTCAGCCTTCTATCACCCATAGGGGTGTGAAGACAGCTGAATGTCCTGGGTTCAAATCCCAGCGGACCCGCCACCGCATGCACAAAAAAGGAATAGTCTTCTTTTTTTATCGCCGTTTTCACCTATGTTGTTGCTATTGTGTGTGGTAGCAAACAATTCATGCACGTATTTTGAATAGGGGAGTAGCTCATTAGCTACCTCTTCAAAGTAGTAGTGCGCTCTGATTTCGTCTGCACTACTACTTCTAAGCTGAACAATCTTCATGCTGGCACAGTGCCTGGAATTTTAGAGAGTTATAGGTTCAACGAACGTGCTTTTTCGCAGTAGCTTTTCAAGCAAGCGCTCGTTTTCAGCGGTTCACGGCTTGTCTCTTTTTCAGGCTACTTGAAAGTTTATGAGGCTTAGATTTGTCTTCGCCAAAAAGGGGGATAGGAAAATGTCTGAAAGAGTCAGAGAGGTTGATTCCTTTTGAGTTAACCTCTTTCGTTTTGTTTGCTAAAGCCTAACAGTTCAGAAAAGAAAAAGCGTGCAGAACCGTCTTCAAAGAATAAGCCTTGTTCTTCAGTAGAGTGAGCAGCGATGTCTTGCGTTGCAAAAATGCTTACTAAAAGTTCAGAATTATCCACATCCAAGAAGAAGACGGGGAGTGTAAGCTGTATGTTTTCTACTGAATAATTAACTTTCAACTCGTTGAGTAAACTTACAGCTAAGGATTTAGTGGGAATCTTAACCTTGATGGTGACGCCTTTAGCTGACAGATCGTCTAGTAAGCGGCCAAATTTTTTATAAAAAAAAGTGAAGCCTTCTCCAGTTGTGGCTACAGTTACTACATTTTTTGCGCGGGACAACATTTCGGCGACTCTTCTGTAAATGGCGGAGCGCCCTTTTATTGACCACGCTTCCTCTTTTCTGATGCTTTTTCTGATGAAGAGAATCCAGCACAGATATAACACGTTCAATTTCCACCAGGGAAGCAGCCTGCTCGGAGAGCTCTTTTCTCCAAGTTTGAAGCAGAGTGCTGAAGGCGCCGGAAGGATTAGTGATGGAGAACCCCTGTTTTTCACCGGGAACTTTGGTGACTAGCCCTCTTTGGAGTAGCTTTTTCAACGCGGTATAGGTTTTTGTTCGAGGCACCCCTGAGGACATGCTTAGTTTGCGAGCTTCAGAGCAACCCTCTAACGCTAAGGCAAGGTAGATGCGGCTTTCATATTCAGATAAGCCAGTTTTCACAAGCAAATCTTCCCATTTAATTCTCTGCCGCCGCTCAAGGTGCTGCTTGATTTGCTCTAAAAACTTGACAGATTTGAAAGGTTTAACTATGTAGCCGTCGGCGCCCAAGTTGAGGCATTCAACAGCGCTCTCAAGAGACGGATGACCAGTAACCATTATTTTAATTGCGCCTGGAGAAAGCTTCTTGACGACTTCAAGAAGTTTGGTGCCCTCCATATCAGGCAATTTTATATCTATAAGGACAACATCAAACAGCTCGCTTTGACAAAGGTTTATGGCGCCCCTCCCATCGGAAGCTATTTTCACATGGTAACCTTCCTGCACAAGTATCTCCGTTAAAACTTCCCGCATACCAGCGTCGTCTTCAACTACCAGAATTTTTGCTGCCTCAACTTTGCTTCGCCCTTTAGTTGGCGCAGCAAGCCTGCTAAGTTCATGCGTCAAAAATTAACCCCCATAAGACATGGAAAATATTCACTAAAGCATCAATAAATAGAAGACACACACCCAGCCATAAAGATTTATGTGCAACGTGACAGGACATGCCACTCACCAAAACCACCGGCATCAACAAAAACAATAGGAATTAACTATTATAAAAAACTTGAGAACACAACGCTTAGCAAACCAGCGAGTACAATTTTCTGTGAGACAAAAAAGACACCGGTCTACTTTGAAAAAAAGTCAGAATACGGCTCTCCACTCCACGGATTAAAAGGCGGCAGAACTTCAAGAGCATCTTTAAAAGATTTGAGAACGCTCAGCCCGTAATGCGTAATCGCGTAACACGCCATGTGTTTCTCCAACAGTTTTTCTTCAACTAAACCCTGCTTGATCAGCACATCCAGAAAACTTTTAAGGGCGTCACCGCTGAGGCTTGTTTTGTACATCAGCCACAACAGCTTAGAAGGGCTCCGCTCAGCAAGAGCCAACAGAATATTGATTGGAGCCCCAGCAGTTGTTCCCTTTTGACGTTTCATAAAATAGTTAAACACTTTTTTACCGTCTTCAGTTAAACTTAAGATTTCATTGTTTCCAAGTCTTTTTTGCTCCACCAAACCCTGTTTGACTAAGAATTGAATACGCTGCTCAAGAACGTCTAAGGTAACGCCTGTCTTCTCTGCAACGTAAGACAATTTTGTAAGGGTTTGCTGACCCATAATTTGTATTATTGCTATGTAATGCTCCAGCTTAGACTGCTTCAAGGGGTGTTCTCTCGTAGCCTTCCCTTTTTGCTTATTGAGTCGAAAGGATGGAACATAAAAATTGTGTCACCACCAAAATTTTTTCAGAGTTACAGCGCAGCTACACCAAGCGCCAGCAAACAGTAACGATGCCAAAACAACCTTTTTGCAGCTTTTTGAAAGAAAGCTTTTAAATTAGCAGTTTTATTCTTTCTGCAATTGGCGGGTGAGTGGTGTCTCCCACCCGTTCCGCCAAAAATAAAACCCGGAGTAGGGAGGCAAAAAATAAACTTGAAACCAAACACAAAAGATGTAGCTATAATAGCAGTTTTTGCTGCACTCTACGCAGCGTTAGTATACGTGTTTACACCCATATCATTCTTGGCACTGCAATTTCGAGTTGCAGGAATCCTAAGACCCGCCATTGCACGAAAATGGACACTGTCTATTGGCTACGCAGCAGGCGTGGCTATAGGCAACTTTTTCAGCCCATTTGGAGCTTACGACTTACTCTTTATGCCAGCCATGAGCCTCGCTGCAGGAGTTGTGGGTTACTTAGCAGCTAAACCGTTCAAAAACAACTATTTCGTCACAGGCACAGTCATAGCCACCATCATCCCGGTAAGCGTAAGCTGGATGCTTAACCAAATTCTCGGGTTACCCATCCTTGCCACGTTGCCTTACCTGTTCATAAGTGAACAAACAATCTGTCTACTGGGCGCCACGATGTTTACGTTGATTGAAAAACGCTTCAAGTGGTGGCAAATATGAATCAAAAATGCGTCGTTGTCCTCAGCGGCGGCGTCGACTCTG
>JBNVCD010000120.1:3770-5286 GCA_050410875.1 Bathyarchaeia archaeon
CATACTGGGCAAAAAAACAAGGATACGAAGTCTACGCTATAACATTTAATTATGGACAAATCGCCAGCAAAGAAACCCAAGCTGCACAGAAAATCGCTCATAAACTCAACGCCTACATCAAAGTAGTGGATATTTCGCCTTTAAAAGAGGTGTTCGGCGAAGTCACCTCGCTTTGTAACCCAAATATACCCATGACCTCAACTTTCAGCGACCACATAATTGTGCCATTCCGCAACGCTATCTTCCTCTCAATCGCCGTGTCCTACGCGGTTTCAATAGGAGCCAACAAAATCTTCTACGGCGCCCACGGCTCAGACGAACCCTTCTACCCTGACTGCCGAAAAGAATTCTACAAAGCACTACAGAAAGCGGCACGCCTCGGCACAGACAAACAAATCACCATCAACGCGCCATTCAGCGGCAAATCCAAAACAGAAATCATAAAAACAGGCAAAAAACTAAAGGTGCCCTTTGAACTCACATGGTCATGCTACTTTAACCATGCAAAACACTGTGGAAAATGTGAATCATGCGTAAACCGCAAGCAAGCCTTCCGCGAAGCAAAAGTGCTTGACCCCACAGACTACGAAGAGTAACCAAAACAAAAGCAGTTCCGCTAAGACGCCTGCAACATAAAAAGGCCGCAAGGCACAGTTTTAACGGAAAATATAAATTGGCAACCATCATTAGTCTGTATGTGTTCTTAACATTTAACGCATAAATGTGTAAGGGGATGAATGGGTACGAGTACACACGCAGAAGACCTAAAACTACGGCTAATGACAATTGAACTTCTGAGAACGGCAAAATATAAACACAACATAACCTACCGCGAGTTAGCCTCCAAAACAGGTTTACCAGTAACAGTCCTCAGCAGATACGCTAAAGGGCACGTTTTACCTAACACTTCACGCGCCAAACAGTTACTGAAAGTTTTAACGAAACTGGTCGGTTTAGAAAACGAATTACGCAACCGCATAAAATTTGACGAGACAGGCTACTTTGACAACACCGAAATCATAGGCGACTACAACATACTCCAACAAGCCGCGAACCACGCACTTACCACGTTCGCAGGCAAAAGAGTAACAAAAGTGTTAACTGCCGCAACCGACGGCATTCCACTTGCAACCATGGTTGCTAACGCTTTAGGCGTCAACCTCATCGTGGCAAAACGCAACAAGGAAGTAGGGGTCAAAGCCTTCTTAGAAGAGACGTTCATTTTGGGAAAAGACTCAGGAGTAACAGTTACACTATACATACCAAAAGACATCATCAAAAAACGCGACAGCGTCCTGATTGTAGACGACATGATAAAAAGCGGCGAAACCCAAGAAGCCCTCGTCAACTTGGTGAAGAAATCTAAAGCAGAAATCTCAGGCATCTTCTCCTTGATCGCTGTCGGCGAAAACTGGAAGAAACACCTAAAGGTAACAAACGAATCACCAGTTGAAGTTGTCACATACGTTAAGGCGCCTAACGAAACAGACCAGCAGGTAGCTCCCCATTAAAACCT
>JBNVCD010000121.1:0-5236 GCA_050410875.1 Bathyarchaeia archaeon
AGGCAGGAGACCCGCAAGCAATCTTGGACCGCTATTGGGATGCAAAGGAGTTTTTGGAGGCGTGTCTGAACTATGAGGAAACCGCACGCGAGCTGTATGGTGACGACGAAGTGGATGAGTATTTAGGCAAAGACGGCAAGGACGAGAAATCTGAAGATGAATGAGACGAAACCTACGCAGTTGCGTGGGATTTCCAAAAATGAAGCAAATGTTATATGCAGAGTCGCTAAAATGAAATGGTTGACTGTAACGCACGCAAATACACACTTTTAACCGATAAACCTCCAAAAAAGGCAGAAGATGAAGAAGTTCCCACAGAAGAAGACTGAATTGTAAATTTCAGAAAATAACGTTGGAGCCTCGAGCGGGCTTTGCTCCCGCGGCCTGCTGCTTACGAGGCAGCCGCTCTGCTGGGCTGAGCTATCGAGGCGCAGCGTTGGTTTATGGTGTTGTAGTTGGCATTTTTAAATGTTAAGCGTCGCTTTTTGGAGTTTTTTGCGTCAGTTTTAAATGCGCTTTTGTGGTTAAAGTAGCGGTTGATGTTTGATGTTTTTCTTTGTGGGTGCTGTGTGTTGAGTAAACGGCGTGGTGGTTTGCGCGATGTAGGGTTTCTGGGGGAACATAAAGTAATTGAGGTTATGCGGCGGTTTTTTGAGCCCATGTCTGACTGGGCGGTTCCTTTTGGGGATGATGTTTCAGCTGTGTCTCTCTTAGGAGAGGAAGTTGCTGTTTTGAAGACGGATATGCTGGTGGATAAAACTGATGTTCCACGCGGTATGAGTTTGTGGCAAGCTGCTCGTAAAGCAGTGGTTATGAATGTGAGTGATTTTGCAGCGAAGGGGGTGGCTCCGAAGGCTGCGCTGGTTTCGTTAGGGTTGCCAAAGCGGCTGCTGTATAGAGATGTGGAGGAAATAGCCAAGGGTTTGAATGCTGGTGCTAGGCAATATGGCGCTCACATTGTTGGAGGCGACACAGGAGAAGCTTCTGATCTTATAATTAGCGTTCATCTTTTTGGAACCGCAAAAAAGAATAGTTTAATGCTGCGAAGCGGCGCCAAGGCCGGCGATATCGTGGCGGTCACGGGTTTTTTCGGTAAGTCCGCTGCCGGGCTTCAGCTTCTTCTGAATGGCTGTGCTGCTTCAGAAGATTTGCGCCAGGTGCTGGTGCACTCCGTTTTTATGCCTCAGGCGAGGCTGAGGGAAGGTTTAGCTTTGCAGTCGTCGGGCGCTGTAACTGCTTCAATTGACAGCAGCGACGGCTTGGCTTGGAGTTTGCATGAGCTGGCGCGGTTGAGTAAAGTTGGGTTTGTGGTTTCAGCGTTGCCTGTGGCAAGCGAAGTTAAATGTTTTGCCGACTTCAACGGGCTTGACGCGTGCGAATTGGCTCTCTACGGCGGGGAAGAATACGAGTTAGTAGTTACCGTAGACCCAAAGAAGTGGACGGATGCAGAAGCCGCAGTGGAGGCAGTCGGCGGCAGGTTGCTGCCTATTGGAAAGGTAACTCGTGATTTGCAGGTTCTGCTGGATGTTGACGGCAAAAAACGCGTGGTTGAACCCCGTGGCTGGGAGCACTTTAAGAGCCACTACTGAGTTGCGTTGCTCACTTTGCTTTGGGTGTCTAACAGGTAATTGATGATGGTGATGCATGAAGCGGCAAGGTAGGGTGTTTTGCCGAGACTAATTTTTTCTCCGAACCGCAACGCAAACTTCTCAACCTTTTTAGGTAAACCTACATGGTCTCCCAGTACAAAAACAGAGTTCGGTTTTACTTCTACTTCGGCTACGTTTTTCCCCCCTTCCTCCAAAACGTAAATAGGCGCTGTTTCCGCTTTTGCCTTAAGTAACGCTTCAAAACTTGTTTTATTCACAGTTACCCCGGGATGAGTTTTTCCGCCAAGTGCTTTTTTGAGAATAACCTCCCATGTGCCTATGTCAGTGCGGACATCATAGAGGTGTACGCCGCTGATCTGCAGGTGCAGCGGCGGCGCAGGTGGACCGTTGAGGACAGCGTTGAAGGTGACGTCTCTGCGGATGCCGTGAGAAAGAAACAAACTGCTAATTATGCATTCGTAGACTATGTCAAGCCTTCCTGCGTCATGCATGTTTAACCAGTGGGCGTCAGTTTTGCCAAGTCGTGAATACAAAAGGAACTCCCGCAAAGTGAACCACAAGCAAACCTTAGACGTAACGGCTAATAATGTTTTACCTGTTAACCCGACAGCGCATTCAACAACTCGTTTTTGACTGTACTCATCAACAATATGGATTGTGCTTTCATATTTCTTATATGGCAAAAATTTTAACCACAATTCCATAATGCAAACAAAACCCGCCTAAACGGGAACACAGCAAAAACGTGTTTACGAGAATGGAAGGAAACAAATGAGTGCTTTCGTATGGCTTTCTTTTTCTGCAAGTCTAACCTCATCACTGTTGGGTATGTTTGTTTATTCATTTGGCCGAAAAGAACTTTTGAACAGACTGTTAGCTCAAGCGCTCATAGTCAACGGTTACCTTGCTTTTGTCGGTTGCATGCTGGCACAAGCAGCAAGCAGCGAGACTGCTTATTTTTGGAGCAAAATGTACTCGTTTTGGCCATTTTTGATAGCGTCTGTTTTCCACTTCACCCTTGCCTTTACAGGCAACAGCTTGTTGAAAAAGAAATCTAGTTTTTTGCTCATTTATGGACCAGCTTTAACTTTTTTCTTAGTCGATTTAAACACAAACCTGATTTCTGTACCTCCGGCGTCAACATTTTGGGGTTACGATTACACCACCGCTACGGGTTCTTGGGTGCTAACAGCTAGTATCGCATGGTTCTTTCTGTTAGGGTTTTTGTCGCTGGTTTTGTTTTTACGTTTCTACCAGAAGGTGAACGACGCAAAAAAGCCACAAGTTAAGTTTACTATGCTGGGCGTTTCAGTACCAGTTGTTTTAGCAATATGCATAAACTCCTTGTATCCCTTCTTGAACGTTGATATTCCCCGTGTTGGACACATTGTTACCGGTTTTTTTAGCGTTTTTATCGTGTACGGCATATGGAGATATGACTTACTACGTTTAAGCTCCGCCACAATTGCGGAATCAATAATCTCAGCGATGCCTGACCCCTTAGTCATAGTGGATTTTGACAACAAAATAGTCCGTGTAAATCAGGAGTTCAAAGAGTTTTCCGGTTACCGCGAAGAGGAAGTTCTTGGGAAACCGCTGAGTTTTTTGAGTTCTGAAAAAATCTTCCTAAACGCCCTACAAGAACTCAGACAGAGCGGTAAGGTGCACAATCTTGAAGTGACGTTTAAAACAAAATCAGGTAAAGCAAAAACTGCTGCTTTTTCAGGCTCTATTATGCGAAGTAACCGTGGCGCTAATTTGGGGATAACTTGCATTTTTCATGACTTAACCTACCGCAAAGAGATTGAGGCAAAGCTTGTCAAAGCAGAAAAGTTTGCCGCCATAGGCGAGTTAGCAGGCATGATTGGGCATGACTTGCGTAATCCCCTCACCAGTATAAGGGCAGCAACCTACTACATTAAACTCAAGTACGCTGGTAAGCTGGATGATGAGGGTGAAGAAATCTTTGGGACAATAAACAGAAGTATTGATTACTCAAGCAAAATCATAGATGACCTCTTAGATTATTCGCGGGAAATAAAGCTGATGCTGGAATCAACAACTCCAAAAGGGTTGCTTACAAACGCGCTCTCACTTTTAAAAAAGCCATCAAACATCACAGTTGCGGATTTAACTGAAACAGAACCTATTTTAACAGTTGACGCCCACCGCATGTACCGAGTTTTCGTGAACATTATTAAAAACGCGTTTGACGCCATGCCTGACGGCGGAACATTAACCGTGAAAAGTCAGGTTTGCGATGGCACTTTAAAATTCAGCTTCACAGACACCGGTGTTGGCATGTCACAAGAAACATTAAGCAAGCTCTGGACGCCCCTCTTCACAACGAAGGCAAAAGGCATGGGTTTCGGTTTATCCATATGTAAACGCATTGTACAGGCGCATGGCGGCGAAATTTCGGCGGAAAGCACACTTGGCAAAGGCACAACAATTACCATTACAATTCCACTGGACATATCTTTCATTGTTGGAAAAGACGCAACATCCGAAATCAACTTGCCCTCTTTGCCTTCAACAATCTCTCATTAAGCAAAAGTTGCTTTTTCAGTGCCGATTGCACTCCCCACACATGAGGCGTGAACTATGTTAATGTCTAAAGGAGCGGATTCTTCAACAAGCTGAAACTGCACACCGTTAAACCCCTTTTTAAAAGCTAAAAGTGCCCTACAGGCAAGAGGCTTTAAAGACTGTGTACTGCTTTTTCAAATTGGGTTTTTATGTTTTGCCCAGCACCTGCGACAGTAGGCAGAGCGGTTCTTGGCAGGTTTAAATGGCACCACACATTTGCTACCGCATCCAGCACAAATTGCAGTGTACTTTGATTGTGCACGTTTTTTCTTGCCCTTGTTAAACGTGCGATAACGAGCTAAACGCGGCCAACCCGTTTTAGCATACTTGAGCATTTCAGGTTTTGCTTTTAACCAGCGCAACATATGAAAAAAGCTTTTTGCTCTTTTCTCGTCGCGTTCAGGTAACGGTTCATAACCAAGGTTACGAACCTCGTCAAGGTAAGCTATTTCCACTAGACGTTGAGGTTCGCCGACAACCTTAACGCGGTGAACTCGAGAGTCGCCGTGTTGTTTCCGAAGTTCTTCTACCGCCTTATCAAATATGTATCCTTGGCAGACATGTATTTCTTCGTCAGGCTTTAGCTCTAACTTTTTTAGTAGCTTACACACAACTCTTGAAGTTTCATTCAGATACTCTTTTTTCTGAAAAAGACCTTGCTGGAAAAACTTGACATCTATAATTTCATAAGTGAATTCTTGTGTTTCGTTGCGGTATGCTCCAATCACTACGCCAAAAAGCAGGTCACCGCTGCCAGCGTCGTCCACAGTTATAGTCACTGAAAGTCGCTTCCTTCCTTTCCCTTTGCCTTAGTCATCTATAAAAACTGTCTGTTACAACAAGCAACTTTATCCTTAAGATGTGCGAATTTTCATTTTTGATATTAACCTAAAATTCACTACAGCGTCCACGACTCGAGCTGTCTGTCGCAGAAACAACGGTGTGCCAAAAATTTTAAAAGACAGCACATCCGCAATCAAAAGTCAGCCGTGGTTTACACATTAAACGGCAAGGGCTCTTCAAGAAGCTTGGCAAAA
>JBNVCD010000122.1:0-3986 GCA_050410875.1 Bathyarchaeia archaeon
ATATGCTGTTCTTAAGCCATCACATTGTAGGGTTAATCGCAGAATTACTTGCCGGCTTTCTGGTTTTAAAATGGATTTTCAGGAGATTTGACGTAACGCTATGTAAAGGTAAAAACTTGATGAGAACAACCATAAGCACTTGGTTAGTTTCGATACTCTTGGGCATATTTCTTTTCCTCTGGCATCTTATTGGATAATCGCTAGCAAATTTTTCCATTTCTACCTCTTTGAGGTTTACTATCGAAGATTTTAGTTTTGCTAACCAATCCATACATTCGATGAGGTTTAGTGGTTATAGCGCACTAATTTTGAAACTCGGCTTGCAGAAGTCTATTTTTATACCTAACGTATGATAGAGACAGAAAAAGAGACGCCAAAGCTAACAACTACAGTGCAAAGTCAGAATAAAAAGAGAAGAAAGAAAAGAGGTGTTTTATAGCCAACCTACAACAATTGGAGGTTTTGCTCTGCTTATTTTTTTGTTGTTCACGTTTTTCACCTCCATTTTTTCTTTATACGTACGAGTGTTGATTGTATCGGTCAAGGATTTAGAAACGTGTTGATCCAAGCTAAAATTGAGCGGTTGTCGAGTCTTGTGTGGTATGTGACGCCTGCGCAGTTTGCGTTGTTTACGTATGCGTTGATGGCGATTACTGTTTCTTGACCTTCATTGGTTGTGTAAATAACTGGGCCGCCTGAGTCTCCGTATGCTACGCCGCCTTTATTTTGTGCTGAGTTGGCGCTGCATTTTATGTACTTGTCGCTTTCTGCAAAGTTTCCTGACAGCAATTTAACCTGCGCAGAGTTGCGTGCTACATAGCCGACCCACGAGTTTGCAGGACCATTATTTTTCGGGTTAATTTGGTGTTGAACGCCGTAGCCTATAACTTTGAGCGAAGTCTTTACAGGTAACTCGTCAACAACGCCTGGTTTGGGCAGTGCTGCGTATGTTGTTACGGTTGTGACGGGTTCATCGAGTACTATTACGCCTACATCGCTGCTTTCGAGGGCTTTGTTTCCCGCCAGTAAGCCCTGAAGGTATTCTGGGTAGGCAGTTGGCACACCGTGGTATACGGGTTCAGTTGTAGAATAGACTAGTTTTCCGTCTTGGATTGTGTAGCTTATTGGACCTTGATCGAAGCAGACGCTGACTGCTGCAACGCCTACGCAGCTGTGACCTGCAGTTATCATGACAGTTGGAGAGATCAGAAAGCCTGTGCAGTAACCAATGGGAACCTCTCTTGCGGTGTCGCTGAAGAGCACAACCACGCCCACGTAGGGTGTGGGGTCAGCCTGAAAATTCCCTGTTAAGCCGTATGCTGCACCATTAAAGGTGGATAACAGAAACACAGCAGCTAAAGTTGCCATCACGACAGCTTTTTTGAGTTTCAACCGCAACCCCTCCGAGATGTGGACCTATCAACTTTGAGAATATTTCGTGTTTCGCAATATATAAGGTATTAGTATTCTGGGCGCCGGTCTCTTTAGTGTTGTACAGGCATACAGTTAGCTGTTAATTGCTGCACGTCAAGTTGGAGGAGCGTAAGTCTTAATAGTGTTTGGGTTTATTTGGGGTTTCATGTGCGCGTTTAGGGAAATTGAAGCGAAGTGGCAGCGCGCTTGGGATAGCTGCCGCGTTTTTGAAGCTGACCCAGACCAGTCTCGTAATAAGATTTTAGTAACTTTTCCTTTTCCCTACATGAATGGCCCTCTACATGTGGGTCACGCGTTCACCGCGTCGCGTGTGGACGTTTACGCACGTTTCCGCCGCATGCAGGGCTACAACGTGCTTTGGCCTTGGGCGTGGCACTGGACCGGCCAGCCGCTCTTGGGCGCCTCGCAGCGGGTTGCAAAAGGAGACGAAAACTACATACGCGTACTTCGAGATATAGACGGCGTTCCCCCTGAAGAGTTAAAGAAATTTGTCGACCCACTCTATATGGCTCAGTACTACACTAACGAGGGGCGTCTCATCGCTCGCCGCATAGGCTTCTCAGTTGACTGGCGCAGGGAATTCACCACTGTGTGGCCTACTTTCCAGAAATTTATTGAGTGGCAATACGCCAATCTGCGCGAAAAAGGATTTGTCACAAAAGGCACGCATCCAGTTGTCTGGTGCCCAAAAGATAAAAGCCCAACTGGCGATCACGACCGGCAAAGCGGTGAAGGCGTTACTCCAGAAGAGTACATACTCATAAAATACAAGTTGGATGAAAAAACTTTCTTGCCAGCTGCCACTTTCCGCCCTGAAACCATCTATGGCATAACGAACCTTTGGATTAACCCTGACGCGACCTATGTTGAAGCGGAAGTGGATGGAGAAAGCTGGATTATCAGTTTGGAAGCTGCGGAGAAACTCAAAGAGCAGGAACACGAGGTTAACGTGAAACGCGAGTTGAAAGGGAGAGAGCTTATAGGCAAAACCATCGAAAACCCGCTTACCCACCAACGCTTCCCTATTCTGCCCGGGTGGTTTGTTAACCCCAAGACAGCTACGGGTGTCGTGTATAGCGTTCCTGCTCATGCACCGTTTGATTATCTGGCACTAAAAGATTTACAGGATAAGCCCGAGTTGCTTGAAGACTTCAACATAGACCCACAGCTGGTTGAGATGATAAAGCCTATTTCAATCATTAAAGTGGAAGGCTACGGCGATTTCCCCGCAGTTGAAGTCGTTGCTAAGATGGGCATCAAAGACCAAAATGACCCCCGGGCTGACGAGGCAACTAACATTATTTACAAGAAAGAGTTTCACAGTGGGGTTCTCAAAGAGAACTGTGGACCCTACGCGGGTAGGACCATCAGGGAAGCAAAAGAGGTTCTCATCAGAGACTTCAAGCGGCTAGGCATAGCGAGCAGTATGTATGACTTGCCTGAGCCTGTCGTCTGCCGCTGCATGACCCAATGCGTCGTAAAGATCCTCTCTGACCAGTGGTTCCTAAACTACTCTGACCCCAAATGGAAAACTTTAGCCAAACAGGTGATTGAGCAAATGAAAGTTTACCCTGACTCCGCTAAGCCATGGTTCCTGACAGTTATTGATTGGCTGCGTGAATGGGCATGTGCCCGCACAACAGGCTTTGGAACTCCTTTGCCATGGGGTAAAGGCTGGATAATTGAAACTTTAAGTGACAGCACCATCTACATGGCGTTTTACACTATAAACAAGCACATCAGGCAACACAACATCAAAGCGGAATCGTTAACCCGCGAAGTTTTCGACTACATATTCCTCGGCAAAGGCGAACCGCTGGAAATTAGCAAGGTCAGTGGTTTAGATGCGGCTCTTCTGAAAGATATGCGGCAAGAATTCCTGTATTGGTACCCTGTAGACCTGCGTAACTCCGCCAAGGAGTTAGTACCCAACCACTTATCGTTCTGCATTTTCCACCATGCAGCGCTGTTTCCGCCTGAACATTGGCCTAAAGCTATAGGAGTTAACGGCATGCTTATGGTGGAAGGCAAACAGATGCACAAATCCAAAGGCAACTTCATAACCATGAAAGGTGCAGTTGACCAATACGGCGCAGATGCCACACGCTGCGGCTTGATGCTAGGCGCAGAGGGCATGGATGACCCTGACTGGCGCGCTGACAACGTGAAGGATATTCAAGGAAAACTTGAAGCGCTGCTGAGCTTTGCAAGCGAAGTACTCTCAAAAGCCAAAAGCGACGAAGACACGACTTTAGAACGATGGTTAATCAGCAAGATGCAGCAGCGTATAAAAGAAGTCACCGCTGCCCTTGAGGAGTTGAAAACCAGAACTGCGCTACAGACGGCTCTGTTTGAAACATGGAATGATCTCAGATGGTACATACAGCGGAAAGGCAGAGCCGACACAAAAGCACTTGCTGAAGCAGTGAAAATTTGGCTGAAGCTACTTGCTCCCTTTGCCCCTTACACGTGTGAGGAACTGTGGAGTCAAACAGGCGAAGGCGGCTTCATAAGCGTAGCATCGTGGCCTGTTTTTGAAGAGTCAAAAGTGG
>JBNVCD010000122.1:3996-5150 GCA_050410875.1 Bathyarchaeia archaeon
TAGAGGAAGAGAACTTTGTAACAGATGTAATCGCGGACACGTTTAACATTTTGAAGGCAACAAAGATCACGCCAAAGCGTATATGTTACTACACGTCTGCTTTGTGGAAGTGGCAAGTCTACTTGAAAGTTCTTGAGAAAGCAGCAAGGGGCGAAGTGAAAATTAACGAGATTATGAAGGAACTTGCCTCTGACGTAGACATAAAACCACATATAAAAGAAGCTGCTGCCCTCGTGCCGCGGCTAATAAAGGCGTTGCCGAAGCTTTCAGGAGAACGAAAAGCTAACATGCTAAAAATTGGGACATTAAACGAAAAAGAGCTCATGACAAACGCTGCAGCCTTCTTGAAGGAGCGGTTTAACGCTGAAGTCGCCGTTTACAGCGAAGACGACAAAAGCCGCTACGACCCTAAACAGCGCGCTAACATGGCGGTGCCCTACCAACCAGCCATATTTATTGAATAAAAAAAATAAATTGCAAGAAAAAGTTGTGATTAGCTAAAGTTTGCTTACTAACGGTTGCTCCTCAGGGTAGGTTCTTGAGAGCCTCCAGAGTGTGTCGGCTATTTGCTCGCGATTTCTCAGCTCATAATAGGCTTGGGCGATTTTTGCCGCAACAGGAATTACACCGTGGTCTACAATCTGCATCAGCGTGGGGTTTGAAATTCGGTCGCCTAAGAAGGAGCTGCGCCAAATGCGCACGTTATATTCCCAGCAGCGAGCAAGGAATTCCCATCGCAGCTTTGTCAGCGAATCCAGCTCTGCGCCACGTTTGTTCATGAGTAAACAGTCTTCAAGAGGCACAAAGAAAAGCGGCACATAAAACGCGTTGTAATCTTTGAGGTCATCCATCAAAGTTAGCGTTTCGTTTACGTCGTCTTCTGTTTCTTCAGGTAAACCCACAATCAGGGTTGCAAGGGGGTACCAGTCGTTATCGTTGAGGATGCCAAAGGCTTGGGTTACAATTTCTTTCCACTGCTCAGGTTTATAGGGCAGCATCTTACCCGCCATGTATTTCTTCATCAAGCGGACGCTACCGGTTTCTATGCCTGTTTCGCCTGTGACAATGGGTTTACCGTTATGATGGTACCAGGGATGTTGAACAAGAATTTCAGCTATATCACGTATCATATTGGGTTTGTTGACGACAGGCGC
>JBNVCD010000123.1:0-5101 GCA_050410875.1 Bathyarchaeia archaeon
TTTGTTAATATTAATTCTCGAGAAGATTTGGTGAAACTACAACCGCGATGTGTTGATGGACCAGTGAAAAAGAACCATAAGACAGATTTGGGTTCACTGCCTGTTGCAGAATTGAAACGGCTTAAGGAAGCGGCCACGCTTCGGAGTGAAGAGAAGTTTGCTGAAGCTGCCAGCAGTTTTGCTTTTTGCGCGGCTATTTTTGAGAGGAAAAAGATGTTTTTTTGGGCAGCGTTGAGCAGGGAAAACGAAGGCAAAAGTTTTTTAGACATGTCCATGAATCAGCGGGAAACTGAACATGCAGGTGCTGGAAGAAAAGCACTTTTGGAGGCAGCTGAAAACTACGAGTTTGAAGCACAGATGCATGAGAAATGTGGGTGTACTTTTTTGGCTGAACGAGCGCGTTCGGATAAATTGTGGTGTGAGCTGCGCGTTGCCGAATTAAGGTCTAAAACCAGTTAGAGTGCACAAGGCCAACGTAGCTGCAATTATATCAGCTGTGGTGCCTGGATTTAGGTGGTTTCCTGCGCTGCGAAGTTTTTGGTCTAAATTGTTTATTGCTTGCCTACCCGCGGTTGTTTCTAAGCCGCCTTGCTTTAGGGCTTTTTGAGCGTCTTGGGAGATTTCTTGAGCTTTTTGTTTGCCCGCTTTACGTGCTATAAAGGTGTCTGGGTGCTCGGCGAGAACTTTGAGAAATGTGTGAACTACTGCTTGGTTTAAATCACCTTTTGTTTTAAGCAACTGCATCAAATAGGGGTAGGCTTCAGTGAACGTTATTGGATAGTTGTTAACCCACTCAAAGCATATGTCATCGTGTGGAGCGCCTATTTGGAAAACTTTGAAGAGGGAAATGTTTTCTTTGAGGAGTTGCTGTTTAGATTGGGGGTTATTGACGTCAAGTTCTGTTGAAGTGTTAAGTCCACTGGGGTTGGCGATTTGCACTGCCTCGTAGAGGTCAACTGCGTCTTGGGCGGTGGTTGCTTCAATGGCGGTTTTTAGGTTTTGCCGCAGTTTTATCAGCTCAAAGGTTAAGTCCTTTTTTGCACCGGTCATGCCTGCAGCTACTGCTAGTGGCACAAACAACATAACCGTACCAAGAAGTGTGTTGCCGCCGCTTTGCCATGCTTTGATGTCCGCCACGCAAGTTTTAATTATTCTGCCTATGCCTGCTTTATTTACAGGAAGTTTTTTGTTTGCGATTTGGATGCCACGTTTTGATGCCGCTTCAAAAGAGGGCGCAGCTGCAACAGCTGACGCGAGAAAATGTTCAGCTCGAGTTTTTTCAAAGCCCACATTAAAATTTACGTTACCAGGTTTGTTAGTGCTGACTTCTATGAGTATAGCGAGTTGCAAGCACTGCGAGACATATTTGGCTTTGCTTGGAGCAAGCATTTGGAGTTTTTGCACCTTTGATGGTACCGTTGAAAAAGTTTATTAGCGTTGTGTTAAGTGCTAAGGCAGTTAGAAAGCTTATTGGTGCTTATTGTGCGTGTGCGGGAAGGCGACCTCATTAAAACTGGGGATAACGTAATCTTCGATGTCAAAGGTTTAGTGCACCCGCCAAACAAAGTTATTGCGTTTCCCCGCTACATACCCTCGCCTGAGGGAACTCGCGGTAGAGGAGCCAACTTGTATGGGAAAGTGTACAACCTTGCAGAGCGCTTTCAATATCTGCAGAAGCACGCGCCGCAATTGATTGTTTCTGACCCAGTGTTTGGTTCAACTCTTTGCGAGGTTCCAGTTGACTCCATAGTGGAACATTTTGACCCTGTTGAAAGACTTGCTAAATTGCGCACCGCCAGCAAACTGGAAGAGTTGGAGCGTAAAGCTGTGATGTTGGCTGAGACTCTCAAGGAAGCAGCCAACATTCCGTGGAGCAGTATAGGCATTTCAGGTTCAATTATGGCAGGGTTGTTCACGCTACAAAGCGACATTGACCCACTTGTGTACGGTGCTGCGAATTGCCGCAAAGCTTACGCGGCACTGCAACAGTTATTGAAAGATAGTGCTTCAAAGTTTAAGCCATACACCAAAGCGGAATTGCGGATATTGTTTGACTTTAGGTCAAAGGATACTCACATGGGTTTTGAAGACTTCGTCAAAGTCGAAATGCGCAAAGCATTCCAAGGCATGTACAGCGGCGTCGACTATTTTGTGCGTTTCGTGAAGGACTGGAATGAAGTTGAAGAGAAATACGGGGATGTTTACTACGAGGATGCAGGCTACGCCAAAGTAACGGCAACCGTCAAGGATGATGCCGAGGCGCTTTTCACACCCTGTAGCTACCAAATAGTTAACGCAGATGTTGTGGAAGGGCCAAAACTGGATGGAATATCAGAGATTGCCAGTTTTCGCGGAAGGTTCTGTGAACAGGCAAAAACAGGCGAGAAAATTGTTGCACAGGGCAAAGTTGAACGTTTAACTGACAAGCGACGGAACCACATACACTACAGAGTTATTATTGGAAATAAGCCTGCAGACTACATGGTGCTATCAAAGGCTTAGGACAACCGGGTTAAAAATCCGTCATTCGCCTTATGACACCACAAAAATGATACCCCAATACACATTGGATATCTGCTGGAGAATTTGATTGCTACCGCAACTTCCGTGCCTCTTATTCGATCCCGAAAAGCGTCACAAGAACACTACTGAAACAGAACAAAAAACAGGGTGTTACTCAAAGAATACAAACTGTAGCTTTAGAGACTAACTTCGGTATGTACGATGTTGTCAAGTTTTTGTTTTGAGTAGCGTGTTGTACCATGTTATGAATGTTTCTGTGAAGGTTTTGATGCTTTGGATAGTCGAGTTGTTTGCGGGAGTTGTTGCAGAAGCGTTTGGTTCTGGCTTTTAGGGTGCCGAACCAGCGTTCTATGCGGTTGCGCAGGCCAAAGGTTACATGCTTCCACTTTAGGTTTAGGCTTCTCAGGGCTTCTGGGTACCATGGTCCCCTATCCACTAAGATGAGGGGTTGTTGCTGCATACCTCCAGGACTCTTCGCAGGAAAGCCTCAGCCTGCATGATGTTGCGTTGCCAGGAGATGCGGCACGCCAACACCTCTTTGGTTTTCACGTCTACTGCAGCCCAGACGAAGAGCTGCCTACCATTGAGCTTCAGCTTAGTCTCGTCTACGGCAACGCATTTTCTATATTTTCTTTCAAGTTTTGGAAGTGCTCCCTTCAATCTTCTGAACCACAAGCGGACGGATCCATGGCTGAAACTGGCTAAACCCTTCAAGACCCGTGCAGTAACCCTATATGAGACGCGCGGAGTGATACAGCACGGTGAATAGGACCTTGAGGGGTTTACGGTTCCAGCAGAATACTCCAGACCTCTCAACCCTACTCGACCAAAGCCGAAAAAGGGTTCAAAACAACATATCACCAAAAAAATGAGCACAGAACAAGAATAAAAACTTGACAACATCGTATGTACTATAGAAATCATTTGTACCATTTTTTTGTGCACCCATTTTGCCACGGTTTAGAAGTTCAGATTTGCGACTTTGAGGGTTTGCTCGTAGTAACGCGGACAATACGTCAGTGCAATTTGGTGAAAACTGCCTTTTGGTGACGTGACTTCTTCGAGGTTACCTTCGACGATTATGGTTTCGTCTTTTTGCGCCTGTTGCCTAAACTCCTCCATGTAAGAAATGACTCGGACAGCTTCCAAGGCGCTTCTGGATCCACTTAATACCTCAAGTGGTTTGATGCCGTAAACTGAAGGAATAAAAGGTGCGTCAACATCCTCTGTTACGCGTGCTTTGATTCGCACCCAATCTTTGCGCGCAATCTTGGTTTGCGGGTTATACTCGTTTTTTATTTCGCTCCATTCTTTAACGGGTTCAAATTCAGCTTTTATGACGCGACCGCTTTGTGAGCGGTCGTCGTACAAGCCGTAGATGAATTTGCGTTTCTGGTGCCACAAAAACTCTTTTTGTGTAAAATTCTTGAAGCGCCATTTTTTGCCTGCTATAGCGGCTTCTGTGTCAAATTCATTGCTGAAACCTGACCCTTGCTCTGCATAGAGGGCTTTGAGGGCTTCGCGCATTTTCTCGTTTTGTTTCACCCCGTAAACGAGCAAATCAATATCTGAGTAGTCAGGGTGATGAAAACTGTGAAGCATTGAGCCAAAGACGCCAAAGTTGTCAACCGCTAAACCAGTACGCTTCATTAAGACGTTTAATACTCGTACTGTGGCAGCGTGCAGTTTATCTGCAGGTTCCACGGCAACGAGTTCTCTTAGTCGTGCTGGGGGTTGGCGTACCTCTGAGATGTAGGTGTGGTTTACGCCTAAAACGTTTACTGCGAGCATCTCATGCGCAATGACGTATTGTGGGTAGTTCTTGTGGATGAATTTCCAGCCTTCGTCGTCGTAGAATTTGTAGAAGAGTTTACTTTTGCCTGCGCCATTTCTGGGGGCGCGTGGATCAGAGGATTTGAAGATTTCCGCTGTGGCATACTCGGCGTCGCATATGTAGGCGTTTTCTGGGTGGCTGTAGCCAAACACGCGAAAAATTAATCCTTCTTTTGTGACTATGCCGTCTCGATCCCTCAGTTTTACAGAGGGCAAACGTATTCTTCCTCCGTCGTTGCTGTGCCCACGACAACTTGGTAGAACACCTCGCCGGTTTTGTTTGATTCTACCCGTTCAAGAACACCTGAAACTTTGACTCGTTCACCGGTGCGGGCTACGTTTCGGTAGCAGCCGATGTTGGATAGTATGGATGCAGGAATGCGTTCAGCAGGCAGCTCAGATTTTTTGTCTAAAGGTTTGTAGTTGGTTAATTTGTAGATGGCAGGGCGAAATATGGCTTCAGAGTCATCAGTTATTGTGCATTCAAATTTTACAGGTTGCATTACGGAAAACCTTAGCGTACCATAAGGCGGAGGAAACTCTTCAGGCTTTCGAGTGGCAGTATACATCCAGATTTTGTCTTTGTATTTGCCTTTGAATTTTCGCGCTCTGTCTAGACGATTGCTAAATAGGTAACGCATGGTGCCGGCTTCCACGAGACGATCGATGGCTGCTTCGACTTTACGAAAGTTTTTGGAGCCTAAAACGACAAAGTCTATGTCGCTTTCTTCACTATGCATGTCCA
>JBNVCD010000124.1:0-5095 GCA_050410875.1 Bathyarchaeia archaeon
GGGATTTAGCAGTCTTAGAAGAGCAGGGAAAAACCGTCATGATACTGGCAGTGGATGGAAAAGTGGCAGGCGCCATTGCAGTGATGGATACGCCTAAAGATAATGCTACCGAAGCGATAGAGCAACTGAAAAGCATGAACCTTGAAGTAGTCATGTTAACAGGAGACAACGAAAAAACAGCGCGGGCAGTGGCAAAACAGTTAGGGATAACCAAAGTTATAGCGAATGTGCTGCCATGGCAGAAAGTAGACGCCATCAAAAAACTGCAAAGTGAAGGCAAAGTTGTTGCCATGGTTGGCGACGGCGTCAACGACGCCCCAGCGTTGGCACAGGCGGACGTGGGCATCGCCATTGGAAGTGGAACTGACATAGCTAAGGAGGCAGGTGGCATAGTGCTTATAAAAGACGATTTAAGAGATGTAGCGCTTGGCATAGAGTTGAGTAAAAGAACCATGCGGAAGATTAACACGAATCTGTTTTGGGCTTTTGCCTACAACGTAGTCATGATTCCCATCGCCGCCGCAGGCCTGCTAAATCCAATGTATGCAGCTGGCGCCATGGCTGTAAGCTCCTTAACTGTTGTTAGCAACTCAGCTCTGCTAAAGTTAGCGAAATTAAAGTTTGAAAAATTTAACGCTTAAGAAAAACAGGTTGTATAATGGGAGGTGAAAAATTTATGGCTAAAGATCCAGTTTGCGGCATGACAGTTGACGAGAAAACCGCAAAGTACAAGAGCGACTATCAGGGCAAAACCTATTACTTCTGTGCTGCCACCTGCAAATCGACGTTCGACAAAAACCCAGCAAAGTTCGTGAAAAGCTCATCTTCTGGCGGTTGCTGCTGTTGTGGAGGGCACTAAATAGCGCACCTACAGGTTGCTTGGCCTCCACCGCAATCTTTTGTTATTTTTCGGCAGTTTACTCTTTTTTTATGTTTGATACGCACCTAGTAAAGCGTGTTCTGCGAAAAGATCTTCGTTAAACGCGCCGACAAACTCGACTTTTTCGTTAATGACCACTTTAGGAACACCCATAACAGAGTACCGTTGAGCTAGATGAGGAAACTCTGTAGCGTCAATAACGTCAGCCCTGATCATATCGCTTTCGATGGCAAGTTTATGCGCTATAGCTGCTGCAACAGCACAGTGCGGACAGGTCAAAGTAACAAAAATTTGGATGTGTACAGGCGAGTTTATATCTGCAATTATGTCCTTCGTTTTGTCAGACAAGTCGGTTTTGCCTCGTGAGACATTAACAACGGCGTCAATGAGAGTCTGTAACTCGTAGCCGTAGGGTATACCGTAGATTCTCACGCCGTAATCTTTTTTGCCAAGTATTACCAGCGCAGGAATCTTGTCTACACCGTACTGTTTTGCTTTGTCAGCGTTTACCACAAAATCATAAATTTCAACAGTAAGTTTGTCTGTAAGTTTTGCTAGTTCCTGCAGTAGTTGCCTTGTATCCGAGCAAAAACGGCATTCAACCTCCTGTGTGAACATAACAATCTTTACTGGATCCAGCATTTTTTCTTTAAGTTCACTTTGTATGGAGATTTTTTTCTCGTCAGGTATTAAACTCATATCAACAAGTCCCCCTCGGATCGCATGCATCAGGTTGAGAGTAACGCGTTAGAGTATAAACCAATTGTTTTCCTTAAATATTATCTTTGTGAATAACAGTCGCCGCCGCAGGGAAAGCAGTGTACTCAAAGAAAGGATTTAGAAAGAAAAATCACGTCCTTTTATAAAGAAGCATTAACCAACTTTAACATAAAGGCCACATCTCATGTTAAACGTTGCATTATACATAAAGAAGCATTCAAGCATGTTGGTAAAATTGTCGCCGTTAATTGCCTTCGCGGCGGCTTTGCTGTGGTTGTACATGTTAGACGCAGCCTCCTTTGAACTGATGTGGAAGGGAAGAACATTCCAACTATTTTTCATATGGCTTGTGGCTCTGGAGTTAATTTTAAGTCATGAAAACATTCAGCCAACAAAAATTTCAAAGATAACTTCAGGGCGAACACTGGCGTTCCTTACGGCTCTGGCTTTACCCATATTTTATGTTGCCGCCTCTTTCTATGGTGGTTTGAACGACGCCATCACAAGGTGGGCAACCCAAAGCCGCATCCAATGGGCAAGCTCCATGGCTCTATCAACGGAATACCTCATTTTCACTTGTTTATTTTGCCTCATGGTTTACCTGTCACTTGGCCTCAAAGGCTTAAAGTTCTACGCCTTGCCCACCTTTTTTCTTGGTCTCGTCGGTTTACTTTACACCGTGGACAACGTGTTTCCCTATGGGCAGTTTACACCGTTCCAGATTCTGGTTCCCACCACAGCTACTCTCTCAGCATCAATTCTCAACTGGATAGGCTACCCCACCACCGTCAACTATGGACAAAACAATCTCGCTAACATGCCACTCTTAACTGCCATCAACCCGCACATAGCAGGGGCACCACCCACCACTTTTGCCATAGCCTGGCCATGCGCGGGCATAGAAAGCTTGCTCATCTTCACCGTAGTTGCCTTACTTTTCCTTAAACGCATGAACATTCCAACGAAAACAAAAATTGGATTTTTCGTGTTCGGCGCAGCGGTCACCTATTTGATTAATGCCCTGCGGATAGTGAATATTTTCCTTTTAGGCATGACATATGGTGTGAACTCCTTAGAAGTTGATTTGTTTCACTTTTATTATGGACCACTGTACGCTGTGATATGGATAGTTACGTATCCGCTCATCATAATTTTGATTCAAAAACGCTGCAGTAAACGTGAACAACCCAAAAGCGCAGCATGTTAACACGGTAGCTCTATCGGCTTAGCCAAACCTTGCTTCACCAAAATCTTTGCGTTCTCAATCGGCACCGAAGCCACATCCTCAACCATAAACGGGCCGTAACTTTTCATGTCAGCACCTATAATTTGGGGAACTTGCTTCAAAAAGCGCAGGGTCACTCGCTTATGCATCACCACAGGCTCGCCTTCGATTTGACAGGGTTGACTGCCGAGGAGACTTTGCATAAACCTGTTGTAGGCTACAGCGGGGGATAGCACACCGTTATACAGACTTGTTTCTTCCATAGTTAGAGACGCCAAAGGAACCTTGTGTCCAGCAACCAGACTCTTCATGATCTTCTTATAGCGCGTCTGCAGTAAGTCTCTAACTATGCGTTGAACATTTAGCAGTTCACGCGCCATAAGTTTTGCCTCAACAGTTCTCTTTTCAGACAGTTGGTCGTCTCTGAGTTTTTTGAGGTATTGAGTTAGCCTTACGTAGAAATCCTGAGGTAAACTACCCAGTTGCTCGTATTCGATTTCCACTTGCCATGCTGTGTATAATTCATCATACATCTCTAAGTCACCACTTCCGCTCGACCTTTACATATGAGCATTATAGCTGCTGCAGTCGGCAACTCCACCACCTTGTTTTGGAAGGGCCCAAATGTTTGCCCAGCTAATCTGAATTCAGGCGCATCCGAGACCAGAACTTTTACCTCACCCTCTTTAAAAGCTACTGCCTCCGAAAAGGGGTCAAACTCGTCTAGTCGTGAAACAGGAAACGCCAGCTTCAATAAACCAGTTTTGCCATGTAAAGTGTTTTCTGCACGAATCAAGCGATGTATGTCGCTGGTGACCACTGTATCGATTCTCGCTGCTTCTACTTGGCGTATGTGCTCAGCGATTTTGATCCATGTTTCAAAACCGATGCCCTTCACGGCGTCCCAGCGGTTCTCTTCTAGGCACTGCCTCAGTATGCGCTCCCGATTTTGAAGTATAACATCAGTTCTGCTCTTCACCCCAATTTCCTTTAAATCATCTTTTGAGGCGTTTAAAATGAATCGGCGCATGCCATTTTTGAGACGCCGATGCCAGCCATAATCACTCAAGCTGAAAACCTTTACGTTTGCTTTCTGCTTTGACTGGGGCTGATTTTTTTTCTGAAGTAGGGTTAAACCTGTGCCTGAGACGTAATCTATAATTTCTCTGCGCCCCATCGCATCTAAATCACGAATGGATTCATTTTCAATCTGCACGTGGAAACCGCGGTGACCTGAAAAAAACGTGTGAATCTCAGATTCTGCAAAGCCAAAATCGTTCTCCAGCATATCCACAAGTTTTCGCACCTCTACTCGCGTCGTATCAATGCAGACATCACAAGGCCAACTTTTAACGTCGAATTTCACGCCCCCGCAGATAGGGCACGTTTCTGGAGTGATTCCTTTACCGCTAAAACCGCATGCCTTATTGCTGCACACCCAAGAATCGTGAATTTTGTTACAGCCTGTGGGGATGTGGTCAGCGTCTATGTCGAAAACTAAGTCGGCGCCTGCCCAACCTTTCCGATCCATTTCAGCTTCAGGAGACTCGTAGTACGCACATGAATAGTAAACATCTGAAGGCACGCGCTCCCGTAGAAAACTACCTAACGCTTGGGGACTCGCAAAACCTTTGTGACGCGCCATTATACGTTCTCTGAACAGAAGAAAAGCAAATTCACGTTGAGTAAAACCTACAGGTGCAGGAACTTTAAGGGAGGGACTGCTGTAAAATTCGCGAAATTTTTCGTAAACAAAATCCCTAGAGGACGTAACTAACCCTCCCTTCCATGTGTATGTTAGCCTATTTATGTGAATGAGATGCACTTCGCGAATTTAACAGTTAAGCATTTCAAAACATATAACCCCTGAAAGTCAGATACCGACAACGCGCCGTGCATTCTCAATCAGCGTTAGAGGGTTGTAGATAAAACCCCCAAACGATAGCACAACCGCCATAAACACCATCCAAATCACGGTAACTTCCAGTGTGCGTTCGTCCCTTGGGAAAAGTAAGTAGACAAAAAAGTATGGCAAATACCAAGTCTGGAAATATGGCATAGATAAACAGGGAAAAAGCGAGAAAAACATGAAAATGGAAACTATCCGGTTACGCTTCAGCAGATAAACTGCGCAGCTCAAAGTAACAAGAACAGTCAGCAGAACAACAAAAGCCTGCAGAGCCCAAGGTATCTGGGCATGTAAACTAAAAGCGTTTATGCAGTTCATTATAAATTCGGGTTTTACAGCAGCCAAAAAAGGTAAACTCAGC
>JBNVCD010000125.1:0-4176 GCA_050410875.1 Bathyarchaeia archaeon
AAGCACTCTTCGGAACACCGCAAACAGGACACACCCACTCATCTGGTAAATCTGCAAATTTTTTTCCTTCTTTTTCTTCGTCGTAAACATAGTTGCATACAGTACATCTGTATTTTGCCATAGATTAAAACCTCAAGAAACGTACAATTATGCTAATAGTTCTTGTTTTGGGTTTATGTGCTTTTTGGGTGTCTTTTGTGGAACCGTTTTTTCATGCGCTTAGATCCTTGCGTTTTTGGGTAAAAAGTTAAAAACTACGTTTTAAAGACGAGTATAAAACAGAATTTTCCAAAACTGCAGCTTTCAACTCCATAATTGCTTATGAAATTTATGTAAACCTCGCGCAGTTAGACTCAAAATAAAGAAATGCTTAACTGTACAAACGTAATACAGTAGCTTCTAGAGAGGAGCGGTTTGCCGTACCTGGGAATATTCCGTAAACCCAAAAAGGAAGATGAGTCACTTATGGAAGAAAAACCAGAAGCAGAGTCTTCAGCATCTGAGGAGAATAAAGAAGAGACCTCCAAAACATACCTCAAAGCTATGCCTCTAAAGGACTTGGCGGATTTGGATGCTATAAAGGCTGAGATTAATAACGGGAACATACTCATTTTACGCATCACCCCCTTGGCAAGCAAGAGTCTTGAAGACGTCAAAAAGGCAGTTAATGATCTATACGAATTTGCTGAATCCATAAATGGCGACATTGCAAGGTTAGGTGAAGAGCGCATTGTTCTCTGTCCTCCAAAAATTAGGATCTGGCGAGAAAAAACGCCAGTTAAAAATGAACCTGCGCCTACAGCAGCTTAAACGTTTCCATTACCGCAGGGACAATTGTGTTTATGCCTGCTTTGCTTTCAATGTAGTTGGCTAAGTTGTAAATTTTTGATTTTTCACCATGAACTAGGAAAATCCTTTCAGGTTTAGGATTAAGGTTAGATAGGTAATTGACTAGCTGTTTGCGGTCGCTGTGTCCTGAAAAGCCTTCAATTGATTCCACGTGAAGTTTGCATTGAACTACGCCCATTTTGCCCTCGTTATCTATCATGGTGACTTCGTTTACGCCTTTTTGTACCCTGCGACCCATGGTACCTTCGATTTGGTAGCTTACAAAGATAATTGTGTTTTTCTCGTCTTCTGCCCAGTTCTTGAAATACTCAATTACAGGTCCACCTTCAAGCATTCCTGACGTAGCGAGTACGATACATGGTTCACCCTCTATTATGCTCTGACGTACGCTGGGGTGCTCCACAATTGTGAAGTAGTCTGATTGGAACGGGTTGACCTCTTCGTGAAGGATGCTGTGGCGAACTTCTCTGCCTAAGTATTCAGGGTAGGCAGTGTGGATCGCGGTTGCCTCTGATATCATACCTTCTATGAAGACAGGCGCCTCCTTCATCAAACCGCGTTTCATGTAGCCGTCAATTATTAACATGATTTCCTGTGCTCTTCCAACCGCGGGGACAGGAATTAGCACTTTCCCTTTGCGCTCTAAAGTCTCATTTATAACCTTGGTTAAGCGTTCCTCTGCTTCAGCGCGAGTAGGCATTACATCATCAGGTCCACCGTAGGTGCTCTCTGTTATCACGGTTTCAACTCGGGGAAATTCGTTGGTTGCCGCCTCAAGCAGTGTTGTTCTCGCAAACTTGTAGTCGCCTGTGTAAACTATATTATGTAACCCTTCACCTATGTGTAGGTGAGCTACCGAAGCACCTAAAATGTGACCTGAGTTGTGTAGGGTCAAACGGACATCTGGCGCTATATCTGTGACTACGCCATATCGCAGGGGGATTGTGTGCAAAACGCATTCTCGGACGTCCTTCTGGTCGTAGAATGGGGTTATGCCTTGCTTTCCCGCGACGTCCAGATAATCCAGCTGAAGCATTGTCATTAAATTGCTTGTAGGCGCAGAGCAATAAACAGGTCCGTCATAGCCATACTTATAGAGAAACGGTGTTAACCCACAGTGGTCAAGGTGTGCATGAGTGATAACAACAGCGTCTAACGCGTCTATTTGAAATTCGGGTGTGTCAAACCGTGGAAAAGACTCAAAGGGTCTTTGAGAGCCCGGGTTAATGCCACAATCCAATAGGACACTGCTCTCGCGGGTTTTCAAAAGAAACGCTGATCGCCCTACTTCTTGTGCGCCTCCCAGCACGGTTAAGCGAACGTCCCCGACATCGTAGGTTTTTGGTCGGAAGATGCGTTCGCCAATTGTGCGTAGAATCCGCTCGCGCTCTTTGCTTTCCGAATGTAAATAGTGGCGCATGTTAGTGATAATTTTTGATTTTATTGGCGGACTGCGCAGAACATGAGGACGCCACTTGGTTTTCTTTATAATTTCTTGTAAAACAACGCCATTTCTGCCGATGACCAAGCCGGGTTTTTTTGTTTCAATTATTATTTCGCCAAGGCTTGGATCAAAGTTTATGTCCGTTATTTCCGCTTCTTTGGGAATAAGCTCACGAGTGATTTTCTCTGCTTCTGCTTCCTGTAGCCGCACCATGGGGTCAGAGCGAACAACAATGCGTTTACGTATAACACCGACGATTTCCGCTATAACCCCGCTTTGTTCAACAAGTATCTCAGGTTTTTTTGTGTAGACGCTAAGCATGGGACCCTCATATTCTATGCGGGTTACTTCCGCTTCTGTGGGTACATGCTGCAAAATATACTGAGAAATTTCTACCTTATCTTTATCTTGTGGTTGTTGTGAACGCGCCACAGTTTTAACTTCCCTTTGACAAAAGCTCCTTCTTTTCAGCGTCTGTAAGTTCCCGATAGCCCCTGTTATCAATCACAATAATGTTGTAGTTGTTACCGCTTGCGACGTCCCGCTTCATCGCGGCGTTTACAGCTTTTGCAACAACAGGTAATGCTTCTTGGATGGTCATTCCTTCGCGGAACTGGTCTTCCAAAACACCGATTGCTACAGGAGAACCTGAACCTGTAGCCGTCATCTTCTCTTCAGTTAGACTCCCAAAGGGATCCAAGTTGAACACATGAGGACCACTGTCATCTACGCCGCCAACAAGCACCTGCGCCATTAAGCCCCTGGCGCTAAACAACAAGTTAGAAGTCATGCGCGCCGCGGCGCTGATGGGCATGGGTCGGTTGAGGTTGATGCGGTAAAGTTGTGCGTTTGCGGTAATGATGTCGATGACTTTTTGGGCGTCAGCTACAGAGCCGGCAATGGTCATGCCGATGTGATCGTCAATTTTGTAGACTTTCTTGCCTTGTTTGTGAGCAATGAAGTAGCCCATTGTTACCCGCGTGTCTGAAGCTAAGATTACGCCGTCTTTACAGACGACACCGATTGTGGTTGTACCTTTTACGACTAGTTGATTAATTGCATTATGAGCCATGTTGTTTGTCTCCCTAAAACTCTGATTTGGAACTCACAAGGAATTCCTTGGGTAGGAAGGAGGCATGGATGATATCATTATGCGAACTTTATTAATATTACGGTTAAAGAAAACGTAACAAGACGCGTGTTTTAGCGTAAATATCTCTCTGTAGCAATCACCTTCTTTTGTACGCTAAGAGCAAAATTGACTGTTAAAAATGCTCCGGAAAGGATTGTTTCGCAACTTTTAAACCCTCCCTCTGAAGCTATACTAAGCGTAAACGAGCGTGCTAACCGAATTTGCCTCTGCCATATCATTACATGCAGCTTCCCCGTGAAGTCATAGTTGGAAAGGGAACGTTAGAGCGGGTTCCTGAAGTAGTTAAAAGACTCAAACTCAGAGGACCTGCGTTGATAATTGCGGGAAAAAAAAGTTGCGAAGTGGCAGGTCAAACTGTTAGGGATCTCATAGCAAAGACAGGCATGGATGTTGACACTCTTTTGGTTGAGACCTCCACGATACGAGATGTATTGATGGTGGAAGAGCGGATTCTTGAATGGAAACCTCAAGTGATCTTCGGTGTAGGTGGAGGTACAAAAATTGATGTTGCAAAACTTAGTAGCGCCCACCAAGAAATTCCATTCATCAGCGTGCCCACTACAGTTAGTCACGATGGCATCGCAAGTCCACTAGCTTCAATTCGAGGTTTCGGTAAACCCTACAGTGTTATGTCTCAAGCGCCCCTTGCTATAATTGCAGACACGGAAGTTATAGCGCATGCGCCTTGGCGTTCGGTGGTGAGCGGTTGTGGCGATGTCATCGCGAAATA
>JBNVCD010000125.1:4186-5063 GCA_050410875.1 Bathyarchaeia archaeon
CGCGACTGGAAGCTGGCACACAAAGAAAAACAAGAGTATTATGGAGAATACGCTGCTAGCCTAGCTTTAATGAGTGTAAGACTTGTTGCGTTAAACGCTGAAAAAATCAGAGAGGGCAACGAGGAAGGTTTACGCGTGCTTTTGGAGGCCTTGATAAGCTGTGGTGTAGCTATGAGTATAGCTGGAAGTAGCAGACCTTGCAGCGGCTCTGAGCACCTTTTCAGTCACGCATTGGACATGCTTAACCCTTCGCAGGGTATGCATGGTGAACAGTGCGGTTTGGGCACCATAATGATATCTTACCTTTATGGTGCAAACTGGAAACGTGTCAAACAAACACTCAAGCAGCTAGGCGCGCCTACCAGTGCAGCGGATTTAGGTGCTGCAGACGAAGACGTTGTTAAAGCGTTGGAGCTTGCCGCTTCAATACGCCCCGACAGGTACACGATTTTGCAGAAATTAAACATGAATTATCTGGCATGCGCGAAAGTGGCGAAAGCCACAGGTGTAATAAACTAAATTAAAAAAGGGTAAAACGTTTTATTGTTCAGCTTTTGTTTCAGCTTCGCTTTTTGTTTCCGTTTCGGTTGCTGCTGCTTTTGTTTCAACGAGTTTTGGTGGCGCTTTGAAAGTTTCAACGAATTTTGTTGCTTCCAAGTCAGGGAAGAATTTTTGTATGTCTAATGCTATGCCTCGTTTGGCAATTTGGATGCCTTCCACATAGAAGGTTTCTTCAGGCATATCGATTGTTAGGGTTTTCTCTTGTATGGCAAATTTGAATTTGCTTGCGTCAGTAATGGGAATTCGCCTGTGGATTAGCGCAGCAATTTTTTCGTCGTTGCTTTCAAGTTTCTTTTCAACTACAACTTCGTAGGTG
>JBNVCD010000126.1:0-2330 GCA_050410875.1 Bathyarchaeia archaeon
GAGGCAAATGACACCGAACTGCTCAAATTACTCAACTCAGACAGGTTCCATCCAAAAACCCGAAAAATCCACTTTTATGCACCCAGCTTCATGTACTACAAAACGAGTTATTACCAATCTAAACCTTCTGAGTTCCCAACAATATCCGTAACCGGCAAAGCCTGTGCCCTCAAATGTAAACACTGCGAAGGCAAAGTTCTGCAAACCATGCACGCCGCAACAACGCCGCAAAAACTCACTGAACTTTGCGTGGGACTCAAAAGGAAAGGCGCGTTAGGCTGCCTCATAAGTGGTGGCTGCTCACCGACCGGTTCAGTGCCGCTTGAACCTTTTATACCCTCAATAGCAAAGATAAAACGCGACCTAAACATGACAATTCTGGTTCACACAGGCATAATCAACTCTGGCACTGCGCATCAACTCAAAAACGCTGAAGTTGACGCTGCCTTAATCGACATCATAGGCTCAGACGAAACAATACAAGAAATCTACAACCTAAAAGTCACAGTCAAAGATTACGTCAACTCTCTGCGAGCACTCCAAGACGCAAAAATAGATTTTGTCCCCCACGTCATCGTCGGTCTCCACCATGGCAAGTTGAAAGGCGAATTCGAAGCCCTCAACATGATAGCACTTTACAATCCGTCTGCAGTAGTTATAATCGCGTTTATGCCAATTGCCGGTACTAACATGGCAGCTACAACGCCGCCTACACCATTAGATATCGCAAAAGTTACAGCAACTGCACGTTCACTGTTTGCTCAAACTCCAATAGTTCTTGGCTGCATGAGACCAAAAGGCAAACACCGCGATCAAACTGACGTTTTAGCGTTAAAGGCAGGCGTTGACGCCATAGCATTTCCCAGCGAAGAAGCCATAAAATACGCTGAACACCAAGGATACACAATCAAGTTTTCATCATATTGCTGTAGCCAAATTTACAAAACCTTGCAGAACCAGAGTGACTTTTAACGCGCCATCCAACGCCCTGCGTTGAGAATTTTACTGGCGCGTTACGCCCCCTTTGTCTGCGTTGCCTCTTTTAGCATTTTGACGCTTAACGTTGCCGTCCACAATGCTCCTGCAAAACCTGACACAAACTCGGGAATTGCAACATTCGAAACATAATGGAGCGTGTACTGTAGCACCCATGGAGTTGCCGCTGCTAAACCTATAGCCAACGTGAACAAACTCGTTTTCCGTTGAGCCACAAGCCAAAAATGCCCAACAAGAACCAGAAGCGAAACAGGTAAGAAAACAAAGAAAGCTACGGAAACGTAGAAGTGAATTGGCTTAAAACTCTCGTTGAATATGCCTATGCAAACCAGCGATATACACGCCAGACCCAAAAGTAACGCGCCCATCTTTCCAACTAACCGTCTGCCAACTGACTGAAATAGCCCCACAGCAAAAACTAGAAACAGAAAACCACTGGCGATCAAGCCAAAGTTGAAAATTGGCGCCGTGACGCCCGCCTGCACTCCTAGGTCACTCAACGCGTTGGTAACCCAGTTGAAAGGTGCAAAAGAAGCAACCGCCAACAGAATACACCCAAACGCTACGATAGGCGCTGCCAAACCACAAATCCCAGCAACCCTGCGCACGCGATTCACATTTGAAACCCCAAAGCAACCTTCTTTTTTGCAGCTTAAGAGCTTTACGCGTCCAGCGGAACAAACCGCCTAAGACCCTGCAGCGCCCGAGTTTTCTCTTTATCACCAGCTTTCGCCGCCTGCACAGCCTCTCTTAAAATGTTTATAGACTCATCCATCGCCCTCCGATTCACAGGGTATGGCACCCCGTCTTTGCCGCCGTAGGCAAAACTGTACTTCACAGGGTCGTTCCAACTTGGCTTTTCTCCATAAACCAACTCAGCTATAAGCGCCAACCCCCGCACCGTCGCTGGACCCACACCTTTAATGCTCAACAACTCCTCGTAGTTGCTAGGCTGCATCTCATATGCTTCACAGAGCGCTTTCCAGTTAATGTTCCGCGGCATATCCAAAACAGCAACTCTCTGCCCGTTAACCGCAGTTGGAAGCCAGTTCTGCAGCGACTTCTGACCGGGCTGAAGCGGAGGCGTAACTGACTGAGCAAGCTTCATAAGTTTTTTAGTCGGTTCCTTAGCTAAATCAACCGAAGCTTTACGGCTGCTTTCGCTTGCTTTAGCAGTCATATCCAAAGCGACTGGGCGTTTTGCGTCACCAACGATAGCCGCGTGTGGCTCAGCAATAAAATCTGCAGCGGCGTCCGACAGCCAATGATACCGGCGTGCAGTACGGTCTGACGGGCTCATACCTTGCTGAATAACCGCCCACTTTGCATCTTTA
>JBNVCD010000126.1:2340-4962 GCA_050410875.1 Bathyarchaeia archaeon
TCACAAAAAACGCGTGGTGATAAAGCTGGTAGCCCGCTTGAATAGCCGAGTTATCCACCTTAGCCGCCATTTTACTTGCGTACTTTAACTGTTGAATCTGCTCTTCTGAAAAACCAAACTTGCCCGCGCTTTCCAAGATGTCTGTAGGTGTTTTACGTGAGGTTTTACCCTTTCCACCACAAACCACAACACCATGCTCTTCCGCTGAAAGCGCAGTTTTCAGCACCCCCGTAACCACCGTAGTTACGCCTGAACTGTGCCAATCGTAGCCTAAAACGCAACCTAAGGCTTGAAACCAGTAAGGATCACTCAACCGTGCAAGAAACGCGTCTGCGCCATACTCATCTATAATAATCGCCGAGATTTCTCTGGCAAGTTTACGCATTCTACCCGTTAACCAAGAGGGAGCATCACCATGGTGAAGAGGTAAACTGGCAAGTCCTGTTCTCTGCATGACGCCTCAACGTGTCTCAATGTCGCTAGCTTTATTTCCATTACTGAAACAGAGCTGTCACAATTGAAACCGCCGCCCTCATATTTTTGCCAAGAACACGTAGACACGCTAAAAGACCGTTGGATTCAAAAATATGACTGAGTTCGGAGGGGTAGGCCTCAGTGCGGACGCATGTTAAGTGGAATGGCAGCGCCTATTCACAACATCGCCGCTCAGGGCCTTAACCCATTAATTCAACTGAGTTAAGACAAAAATTAAAACCTTACGCCTCTAAAGTACAGATTTCAGCTGCGTTTTTCAAGTTACACTTGTTTTGAAGGTTTATTTTTTTCAGTTTCAACAAGTAGTTTTTGTTATTTGCAACGTCGTTAATGATTGTAGGTCATCGCCTCTTTTTTAGGAGGCCTCAACTTCAGCATGCCATTTTTTTTACCTTTCTTCGTCGCCCCTAAGCTGGTGGTTCCATTCAGGCTTTTTATGCTCTGCACTTTTACGCTTCAACCGGGAGATCACAGTTGACGACACATTTCGAAACGCTAAACCCCGCCGGTGTCAAATATTACTCTACCAACCATTCTTTTACTTATTAACCTAAAATATTTGGAAACGGTTTATAGGGTAAACATCCAATTAACTAAAAAACGACGGCAGGTAGTTGTTGATGGGCAATCACGGTGGTTTTTCACTTGATGAGTCTGTAAGACGTAGCTGGTATAATCCTGAAGCCATTCTAAAACAGGCGGGCTTAAAGGAAGGCATGGTTTTTGTGGATGTTGGCTGTGGCGAAGGTTTCTTCGCGATGTTGGCTGCCCAACTTGTAGGTGACAAAGGTAAAGTCTACGCTGTAGACTCAAACGCCGCGACAATTGAAAAACTGAAACGTGGCGCTGCAGCGAAAAACCTAAAAAACATCCATGCTGAAGTGGGCGCTGCAGAACAGACTGTTTTCTGTAACAACTGTGCAGACATCGTGTTTTACAGCATGGTTCTTCACGATTTCAGTGACCCTGCCATGGTTCTTCAGAACGCAAAAAGCATGCTTAAACCTTCTGGAGTACTGGTGAATTTGGACTGGAAAAAACTTCAGATTCCTTTTGGTCCACCATTTCAAATAAGGCTTAGCGAGCAGCAGGCTGCAGAACTCATAACGCAGGCGGGTTTAACTGTAGAAAACGTGAAAGATGCAGGGCCCTACCATTATGTGATACACGCAAAGCCCAACAACCGCTGCTAAGGGTTGCTGCATTTTCGAGTTGCAGAAATCCTAAAACAGGTCACTGTATAAGTGTACCTATAACTTTTACCCTCTTTAGGTTCTCTGGCCCGTGAGGCGCAGCATCAATTTCGTCAGTGAGGTCTTTGCCTGCTTGATGCACGCCCAAGTGCTCTCCATCCATCCAGAATGGGCTATCAGAAACATCATAGACTTTCCCCTTGTAAGCGATATACGCAGCGTTACCATTTTTTCCGTCGTATTTAGCTAGTTCATTCTGAGTAAACTTCTTTTCTTCTCCCAAAACATCACCTTTGCTTCATAAAAGGGTGACTGACAGGTTTAAACATTTAGTTTGAGAACGGACTTTACAAAATTAATAGCAAAGTTTTGTTGTGGTGGTTGAGTGTGTGGTTACTGTGATTCGTGTAAAAATCTGATGAGGAGCGGCGTCATCTGTTTTCGATCTAAACCTGCTCGCTACATAAGGAACAACCTTGTTCCTTGAAAAGGAAGATATAGCTGAATTTGGAATGTTATCTAAAAGGAAGTAAACTTATGCCGTATTGTGAAAACTGCAAAAGTGCCTTGCCAGAGGGAGCTTCGTTTTGTCCCAGATGTGGCGCCCACGTTTCGGTTCGCTCAGCGAAACTAGCGTTTTGGGGAGAGAGGTTTGTGGCTTATCTCATAGACAGCATAATAGTCGGGCTTATCTCGTATTCTCTGAGTTTATTTGCGTCGGCGACTGTTGCGGCACCGTTTTATTTTCTGCCAAAGTGGCTCAGTTGGATATCTTTTTTCAATTTTAGCTTACATGGCATTCTTTTGTTTCTTTACTGGACCCTCATGGACGGCATCTACGGGCAGTCTATAGGCAAGATGGCTATGAGTTTGCGTGTGACAACGACAGACGGCAAACCCATCACGATGAGTCAGGCTGCATTGGAGAGTGTCG
>JBNVCD010000127.1:0-4920 GCA_050410875.1 Bathyarchaeia archaeon
CATTTTCTCACCATTACCCATTAAACAGAGAAAAAGAAGAGAGAGTGAAAGTGCGTTACAGCTCAACTGTGTGGTATATCAAGCTCGCGTCAAATACATCTGGGTGTCATACCAGTAAACTGTGAATTTAGCCTTGCAACTGGGATTTTTGCAGACATAAAGCTGCTCTACAACGTCAGCTTCTAACTCTTTGTCTTTGGGCTTATCAAAAGACCAGCAACTGTGAGAACTATCAGGCCTTGTAACAATGAGTTCTTGCTGGCAACGGGGGCAACTTAAAGTAACACGTGCCATACACATGGTTTGCCCTTCCACTAGAATTATGGCTCCTTTTGAATATATCTGTTACTTAACTCAAAGAGAAATAAGACAAACGTTCAAGCTTGCAAGGAAAGTTTCTGTTACAGCAAAAAACTCAGTTTATAGTTGCCTATAAAGAGAGAGACGTCGCACAAAATCAAAAAACTAAATTAAAGGTAAAAAGAAGAAAGGGTTTATTTTTTGTTTAGCTGTTTGCGTAGTTCTTCGTATGTGGCTTTTATGTCTTCTACGGCAGCGTCGTCTTCAAGTGTGGATACGTCGCCGATTGGGGCGCCAACTAACACTGCTTTGAGGATTCGCCGCATTATTTTGCCGCTACGGGTTTTAGGCAGCTTGTTGACCATGACGATGGCGTCTGGCGTCGCTATGGGACCGATGGTTGTTCGAATGTGCTTCACGAGTTCAGCGCGCAACTCGTCGGTGGGCTGAAAACCGCTTCTAAGAGTAACGAAAGCCACGGGGACTTCGCCTTTGACGGCGTCTTCTTTGCCCATGACTGCGGCTTCGGAGACGGCTGGGTGCGAGACAAGAGCGCTCTCCAACTCTACAGTGCCGATACGGTGGCCTGCAACCTTGAGTACTTCGTCTGCTCTGCCCAACAGCCAGAAGTAGCCATCAGGGTCTTTGATGGCGTAGTCGCCGGTAGAGTAGATGTTAGCCCACTTGCCAAAGTATGTTTGCTTGAAGCGTTCAGGGTCTTTCCACAAAGTTTGCAGCATGCCAGGCCAAGGCGATTTTATTACTAGGAAGCCTTTGTTTCCTGTGCCTGCGGGTTGACCTTTTTCGTCGTAGATATCAGCGTTTATGGCGGGTAGAGGCATTGTTGCAGAGCCAGGTTTCAGCGGTGTGAGCTCTATTCCTGAGAGGGGGGCAATCATGAATCCGCCTGTCTCAGTTTGCCACCAAGTGTCAATTATGGGCAGTTTCTCTTTGCCTACGACGCGGTAGTACCATCGCCAAGCTTCAGGATTAATTGGTTCGCCGACGGTGCCAAGAAGTCTAAGACTGCTGAGGTCATGTTTGAGAACCCACTGTTCACCGAATTTCATGAACATCCGCACGGCAGTTGGTGTGCCATACAGTATAGTTACACCGTGTCTTTCGATTATGTCCCACCAGCGGTCCTGCGCTGGATAGTCAGGTGTGCCTTCAAACAGCAGTGCCGTTACGCCCAAACTTAACGGCGCGTAAACGTTATAGGTGTGTCCTGTAATCCAGCCGATGTCAGCAACGCACCAGTAGATATCTTCGTCTGAGGGGTTAAAAGCCCACTTTAAAGTCCAGTAAGCCCAAACCAAGTATCCGCCTGTACCATGCTGGACACCCTTTGGCTTGCCTGTGGTACCTGAAGTGTACAGGATAAACAGCGGATCAGTGGACTGCAGACGCTCAGGCTCGACATAGGCGTTTGCCCCTGCCTTCGCCATAACATCATCGTACCAGACGTCACGTCCCTCTTTCATCTGGATTGGTTGACCTGTACGTTTTACAACTATAACTTTCTCCACAGAAGTCGTAGTCAACAAGGCGCGGTCAGCTGTTTCTTTGATAGCTACAGGTTTTCCACGCCTAAATGAACCGTCAGCGGTAACCAAGATTTTTGCGCCACAGTCGTTAATTCTGTCAGCTAATGCTTCAGCGCTAAAACCAGAAAAGACAACAGCGTGAATTCCGCCGACGCGGGCGGTGGCAAGCAACGTTATGGGCAACTCTGGAATTACAGGCAAGAAAACGGCAACGCGATCACCCTTTTTCAAGCCAAAGTCTTTGAAGACCTTAGCAAGCTTGTTTACTTCACGGTAAAGCTGATAGTAAGTGTAAGTTTTGACTTCACCCATCTCGCCTTCCCAAATGTAGGCAAGCTTATTTTTTCGGTAAGTCTTCACATGCCTGTCCAACGCGTTATACGAGACGTTAAGCTCTCCGCCCGTAAACCACTTGTAGAAGGGAGGGGTTGAATCATCCAACACTTTGTCAAAAGGCTTAAACCAATCGATAGCTTTGGCTTTTTCAGCCCAGAACTCTTGAGGGTTTTTTAGGGATTTTTCCCACTCTTGCTTTCTTTTTTCACCCGAAGTAACGCTAACGCTACTTGGATAATATTTCTCGTTGAAAGGTAAGCTAGCTTCAGACATTCACATCAACCAACTGCAGTTTGGGGGACTCTTACAACGGTTAATATATTAAAGCTTTGTTTTTTAGAAATAACAAAAGAAAGGAAAAAATTATTTTACAGGACAAATGGGCAGCACAGTTTTCCCGTGTACCTCGTTGAGGATTTCAGCAAAAGCCAAGTAGACAGCGCTCAAACCGCAGATTATACCTTCGTAGCCCGTTAAAGTCGCAATGGCGGCGTTGCCTGTTAGTTCTCGAGCCACCAACAGGAAAAACAGCAATGCCAAGCTAGCAAAAACAAACTGCACAGCACGATTTGCCTTCAAAGTTCCAAAGAACATGGCGAAAGTGAACAAGCCCCACATGAAGAAGTAAGCCGCCAGAGCCGTAGTTGTTGGTGCACTGAGTCCTGTGAAGAACGTTGTCTTCGGTAAGACAAGGAGCAACACAAGAGACCACCAGAAAAGACCGTAAGAAGTAAACGCGACTGTGCCGAACGTGTTGCCTTTTTTGAACTCTAAGATGCCGACGATTACCTGTGCGAGACCACCGTAAGCTAAGCCCATCGCCAGAATCATCGTGTCAAGCGGAAAGAGACCGGCGTTGTGCAGGTTCAACAGTACAGTAGTTAAACCGAAACCTAGTAACCCAAGAGGTGCAGGATTAGCTAATTTTTCACTCATTGTTTCACATCAACTTTCAATGGTTTAGGACGTTGTTTAACGTTTTTGCATATAACTTTTATGGTGACACGATTTTCCTTCGCCTGCTTGCAATGTATTTGCCAATTTCTAAGGTGCTAAAGACTATGGCTGCAAACGCTAAGGCTACGACCCAGTCTATGGGTTCAGGAGTGTGCACGTCAAACACCGTTTGAACAGCAGGAACATAAAGGACAAACAACTGCAACGCAAATGACGAGATTATAGCGTACCAAAGGTACTTGTTTTTGAACACACCTACCTTGAATACGGGATACTTAAGTGAACGCGAAGATACTGCTATGGCTAGCTCAGTTACAACCATCGCAGTGAAGAGCTGAGTTCGCGCTTCCAACAGTTGCAATTCACCCAACCACGGCTGGTGACAGAAAAATGCAGTAAGCAGCAAAGCTGAAGTGAGAATGGGCGTAGCTATGAGGTAGATTTTCACGTCTCGGGTGAATATGCTCTCTGTTGGCTTTCTTGGTTGCCGCTGCATCAAGTCAGGGTCGCCGGGATCTACTCCTAAAGCAATTGCGGGTAAACCATCAGTTACCAAGTTGATCCACAGAAGCTGCACTGCAGTTAACGCAATGGCGGCGTTACTGATAGCTGCGGCATCAGAAACTGGAGAAAACATGTTAGCAAGCGTTGGTACGGAGACAACCGCCACGAACATAACTAGAATTTCCATTATGTTACAACGCAGGAGATATGTTAGGTATTTCTTGATGTTGTCGTAGATTTCGCGTCCTTCTTTGACGGCTTTTACTATTGATGCAAAGTTGTCGTCGGTCAAAACCATGTCAGAAGCTTCTTTGGTTACTTCAGTTCCTGTGATGCCCATGGCGACGCCTATGTCAGACATTTTAAGAGCAGGCGCATCGTTCACACCATCGCCTGTCATGGCGACAACTTGGTCTTTAGCCTTCCACGCTTTGACAATGCGGGTCTTATGTTCAGGCGCTACACGCGCATAAACAACGACGTTTTCGATAACTGCTTCGAGCTGTTTATCACTCATGTTTTCAAGCTCGGCGCCTGTGAGAACTTTTCCTTGCTCATTTTCACCGAGAAGATTCAACTCTTTTGCAACTGCTGTTGCCGTAAGTTTGTGGTCGCCCGTTATCATTACCACACGGATGCCTGCTTCTTTACAGAGAGCGATGGCGTCTTTAACTTCGCTACGCGGGGGATCGATCATCCCCATGACGCCTACAAAAATGAAGCCCTCCTCCAGTTTCTCAGTAAAGTTGCTTATGTCGGCTGGAAGTTCCTTGTAGGCAAAACCTAAGTTGCGTAGAGCTTGTGAAGCTAACTCTTCAGTTACCTTCAAGATGTGGGTACGCTTCTCATTTGTGAGTTTTTGCACTTTACCATTCAGCAGAATGTGAGTACATTTTTTTAGAACCACTTCGGGCGCGCCCTTCATGTAAGCCATCCTCTTGGCGCCCGCGGAATGTATGGTGGTCATGCATTTTCGTTCAGACGAGAAAGGAATCTCGGCGATGCGTGGCTCTTGCTTGTCGAGGGAGTCTTTCCAAAGGTTTGCTTTTGCAGCAGCAACCACCAGCGCCCCCTCAGTGGGGTCACCTTTAACGGACCACTTTTCAGTTTTCGGATCCTTTTCAATATTGGAGTCATTACAAAGCACAGCAATTTTCAAGAGAGTCTTCAACTGTTCATCAGGGGTTACTTTTTTGTCTTCTAAGTAAAACTCTCCTGCGGGAGCGTAGCCAACTCCTGTAACTTTTAATGTAGCATCATTGGTGTATACTCGTTG
>JBNVCD010000128.1:0-4858 GCA_050410875.1 Bathyarchaeia archaeon
CAAGGCGACAAAATTGAAGTCCGCGACCTGTTGGCTTGCACTCTCTGCATGGACTGCGTAGAAACTTGCCCTCAAAAAGAAAAGGGCCTGAAAGTTGAGTGGGAAAAGAACACGTTCATAATGAACCTTGAATCAAACGGTGGGCTTCCTCCCGCGAAAATCTTGCAGGAAGCAACAAAAATTCTTGATAAACAACTAAAAGAGTTTGAAAAACAGCTGAAGGTTGCTGAAAAATGAGAGAAACCAAATCTACAAACCCTGAAATCATACAGCTCATCAAATACCTAAAAAGGCAAAGTAGAGAGAAAAGCGCTGACATCTGGCTACACTTAGCGGAATATCTGGCTAAGCCCAGTAGACAACGTGTAGCCGTGAACCTGAGCAAAATAAACAGGTACACCGACAAAAACTCCACCGTCGTAGTGCCCGGTAAAGTCTTAGCTTCAGGAACCTTAGACCACGAGGTGACGGTGGCGGCTTTTTCATTTTCTGAAAAAGCAAAAGAAAAACTGTCAGCGGCGAAGGCGAAATACCTAACAATCAGTGAGCTCGTAGAGCAGAATCCAAAGGGCTCCAATGTGAAAATAATAGGGTGAAAAGAATAATGCAAACAACAAAAGCTACCGCGGTTATAAACGCTGAAGGTCTCATACTTGGTAGGATGTGCAGCAAAATCGCCAAGCGCCTTCTGAACGGCGAGGAAATCGTCATAGTTAACGCGGAAAAAGCTGTACTTACAGGAAAGAAAAAAAGCAAAGTTGCTGAAGCCAAAGAGTTCCTTGAAGTTGGGGCCCCCGAGCGAGGTCCATTCCATTCACGTCGACCTGACCGCATAGTCCGCAAAACCGTTCGGGGTATGGTGCCGTGGAAGCAGCCAAAAGGTAAACTTGCCTACAAGCGGCTCAAAGTTTTCATGGGTGTCCCTAAAGAGTTTAAAGACGCAAAAATGGAGACTATAGAGCAGGCAAAAGCCAAACTTGCCGGCTCCCACTTCACGCTTGAAGAGTTAGCCGTTGAAGTAGGCTGGAATAGAGGTGCATAGTTATGCCAGGCAAAAAAATACTTGTTGTTAGTGGTAAACGCAAAACCGCCACAGCACGCGCCGTGGTAAAACAAGGCGTGGGCAAAGTGCGCATAAACAAAATCCCTGTGGAAATCGTTGAGCCCGACATTGCACGAGAAAAAATCATGGAGCCTCTCCTCCAAGCAGGCGAAGCCACGTGGAAACAACTGGACATGGACATCAAAACTCAAGGAGGCGGCTACATGGGGCAAGCAGAAGCTGCACGCACCGCCATAGCCAACGCATTACTAAAATGGACCAAAAGCACACACCTACGTACCGTCTTCACAGAATACGACCGCACCATGGTTGCAGGGGACGCACGCAGCAAAGAACCAAAGAAGTTCGGCGGACCCGGCGCAAGAACCAAAGAGCAAAAAAGCTACAGATAAGAGGCAAAACCCAAAATGATCATACCTGTAAGATGCTTCACCTGCGGCAAACTAGTCGGCGACCGATGGGAAGAATTCGCCCGGCGAGTAAAAACAGGTGAAAACGCCAAAGACGTCCTCGACAGCCTAGGCATCAAACGCTACTGTTGCCGCCGCATGCTCCTCTCAAACGTAGAAATCATAGACGAAATTCTGCGCTTCTACGAGGAAGCCGAAAAACGCAAAGAAGCCAGAAGCTTCGCCTAAACCAAAACCTAACACAAACCTTAACCTATCATATCTAAACTGTATCCTTTTCAAAATAACCGCCTAAAAACCCTTGGCGCTAAACTATTCTAAGGTAACTTATTTATAACCCTAAACATACCGTTCTAGGCAGGCGACTCCGCACTGTTAAGCGTGGCGTCTCCTGACATGTATCATCAATCGTAATATAGGTTAAATGCCTTCGATTGAAGTAGAAATTAGAAATTCAAACATGTGTGAGTGATGAGTAAAATGACTAAAAGTGGAGAAGAGGAGAAGGTAAAACAGATTTTGACAAACCCAAAGCTTTCCGCTATAAAAGCAATGCTCGAAAAAGACCACGCAATAGACTGCCTCCTGCTACTGCACATTAACCGCGGTAAATGGAAAGACGCCAAAGATTTCATGCGCGAAAACAACTTAACCTTAAGCGACGGCACCTTCAGAGCCCGCATGATCGAAATCGAAGACTTAGGCTTGGCTAAAAGCGAACGCATTGACCCCCTTAAAAAATACTACATAAAAACAGAACTCGGAGAAAAAATCGCCAAACTCCTCCTAGAGTTCTTCGAAGAACTCAAGTAGACCGTTCACACCCCCTATTTGTTAGGGGTCTGCTTTCTTCTCTTAAACGTTTGTCAGCCAAATCTGTAGCTTTTTTTGCTTGCTGGTGTAGCGGTGTTCAACACTTAGTCAGTAGCATGTCGTAAGTAACAAGATTTAAATTGGTTTGTTTTCCCTAACCTATAACACTCAAAAAAGGAGGTTTAACATAACATGAACACAAATCTAAAATATATCCAGAAGAACATACGCGCCTTAAGCCCCGTCGTAGCCTCAATCATCCTCATCGCAGTAACAGTCGCTGTAAGCGTCGCCGTCGCAGCTTGGATGGGAGGAATGACTATTGGTTTCATGGGGACATCGTCGGCTACAATAACCAATGTTCAGTTTACTGACGATGGTGCTGGAAATCGCATAATTGTGTTGGAACTGAAAAATACTGGTACTAAAACTATCACAATCGCTGCAGTGAAGGTTAACAATCAGGCGGTATCTGCTGGTGATTTTGATGCCGCCGGTACAAATTCGACGCTATCTATGGCAGCTGGCGATACACTAACGATGAACATAACAGGACCGCTTGCAGCTTGGATTAATGGCAACACCTACAAGATTGATCTTTATGATGGTAGCAACCAGGTTGTAGGGTCTACACAGCAGAATGCTCCTGGCGCATAATTTTCCTTATTTAATTTGGGATGTGGATGATAAGGGTGAAACTTGTTTTTCACCACTTTCTCCCTTTTTGTTTCCCTATCTTGGAAGTGACAAATCAATGGTGGTTCAACTAAAAGAATATGATTCCGCTGAGGAACTAGCTGAAAGTCTAGACAGGCAGATTGGTGATGCTAAAAGTATTTTGGGTGAGTATTTGCGTCGTCTGGACGAAATTCGCGCTTTGGCTGAGAAATCTAAAAAAATTCGTGAAGTTGTCCTCAAACTTGCAGGGAAAAAAGTTACAACTGACACGTTAGGCGAGATTAGTGTTGGTGCTCTGAATATTATTCCTGACGCTAACCCTTTTCACGAGTTAACGGCAATTGAGCAGGTTGTACGTAGTTTCCAAGAGCGACTGTTGATTTTGCAGAAAGCGCGTGAAGCCCTCAAGTGGCTTGACCAGCTTGGGGACACTGACGGTCTTAGGTACCTTGTTGTGGAGAACGATGGTGTTCCCGAGAGGATTCTCTTCAAAATCTATTAAGTTAACAGGTGGATCTGGAGGGTAAAACTATGAGTTCAGAAGAATGTGTAGTGACGATCCAAAACACGTTAAGTGAAATTAGGAATATTTGCCCTCAAATTTTAACGGCGTTCGTTTTCAAGCCAGACAAAACTGTGTTAGCCACAGCCAAAGACACCGACAAAATTGATGTAGCTTCAACGGTGGATGCCCTTTGCATGCTCATCAGACATGCAAGGGTAGGGGGAGACTTGGAATCCTTTAGTGTTGACAGTGTAGAGCAGCGTGCCGTTGTGACGCGGCTATACGGCGTTTACTTTGCCATGGTTTATTCTAGAACGGCGGATGAAAAAGTTATCGCCAGTTTAAGCCGTGGAATTGTTCCTATAGTCCTTAGACTGGTCGAGTTAGTTCAGCCTGAACTTATGCATGTTTCCCCTTGTGTTTTTGAGGGTTTCTCCTCGGAAAAAACTCAAGTGGCCTTTGAAGGAGCTGAAGCGGAGCACCCCTCTGTTTTAGAGGAAGTTGTTGGTTCTGAAAAACACTGTTCTGTGCGTAGCTCTTTTTTGGACTCTGTGGTGAGTCAGCTGACAGTGGAGAACCTCAACGGCATACGCCGCTTAATTGGCTCTCAGGATAACGTGCGAGTAGATCCCTCTGTCATTGACCGCTGGGTAGCCCTCTGTGGGCAGAAAGAAATTACCCATGTTGAAGTGGAGGAAACCCAGACGGGAAAGAAAATTGTTTGCAGGTTTAAGCCCATAAAAGACGCCGCTTTTAGTGGCAGAGCGGTTATTCAGTTGCCTGAAAAGATTCAAGCTGAGTTGCAAACTCAGCGGGGCGCCCAAGTTCTGGTTAGACCTATAATTAAGTAGCAGGCGCCACAAATGACCAAGAAAAAACTTGCTGGGGAATCGGCGGCACCTGTGATTGTTGAGTGCTGCACTGAAGAGGTCAGCGCTTTTGATGCATTACATGAAGTTCTCAGGGAAATCTGCTCTTTTGTGGGTGTGCAGGGCTACATAACCAAAGATGCAGATGCAGCAACCATAAACCTTGAAGATTCTGAAAAAACTGTGCCCTATGCCATGTTGGCTTCACAGGCGTTTGAGTCAGCCAAAGAACTTGATTGCTGCTTAAGCGAAAGTTCGACCTTGTTGGTTGACTGTACCGAACTTAAACTGCTGTGCGCCACGGTTGGCGGCGTCGCCGTGAGTATTTTTATGGAAAAAGATGTGGATCACACAAAAATTCTCAGCATGCTCCTCTCCTCTACGGAGAGGCTTCAGCTTTAACTTTTTGTTTAGTTCTGTAAATGTTGGAAACAGCGGTTTTATGTGGCGCAAACTTTATATTGAAAATTCTTTCCCCTTCTTGCTTCAGAAGGGTCAATTGTAATGACCGTGTGGTTCG
>JBNVCD010000129.1:0-578 GCA_050410875.1 Bathyarchaeia archaeon
GTCGCCTAGAATGTTAAAGCCGAAAACAGTAATTAGAATAGCGAGTCCTGGAAACAGCTCTGCCCACCAAACCACCCGCATGTCCGCAAAGTTGTTTTCCAGTATCTGCCCCCAAGTCATGGTGTTCACGTCCCCAAAACCCAGAAAGCTCACGCCTGCCTCCAAAAGAATTGCGTAGGCTATTGTGAGGCTGGCGACCACTATTATGGATGAGAGGATATTTGGCAGGATGTGCCTGAAAATTATTCTTTTGCTGCTTGCTCCCAACGCTTTCTCCGCCTCAATAAATTCTAACTCTCGAACTCTCAAAAACTCTCCCCGTATCATCCTGGCGCTTCCAGGCCAGTTAAAGATGGCTAAAACAAAAATCACAATGCTCAAACCGATGGGAATTTGGATGCCCAGAAAGTTAACTGTTGACCCTGCTCCAGCTCCAAGCGTGAACACTCTTACAAAGATTAAAATGAAAAGCAGAGAGGGAAAAACAAGAAAAACCTCGGTGAAACGCATCAAAATGTTGTCTACCCACGAACCGAAATACCCTTCCACTGAACCTACAACGATGGCGATCACCATGG
>JBNVCD010000129.1:588-1734 GCA_050410875.1 Bathyarchaeia archaeon
TAACGTGACAACGACACCCACGTAGAGAGCGTACTTTGTTCCATGCAGAATGTTACTCAACACGTCTGTTCCCAACGTGTCTGTGCCCAAAAGGTACTTTGAGTTCGGCGGGGTACGGACGTCTCCATTATAGAACGGCTGGAAAGCTTGAGGGTCAGGAAACGCGGGGTAAGGCGCCATCAAATCGCCAAAGATCCCCACGAAAACCACGCCTATAACGATAATTAAGCCGACGACGCCTGCCTTGTTTCGCTTAAAACGCCTCCACGCAACCGCCCACTGACTGGCTGACCTGCGTTTGCCCCCAACTTTCTGGTTACTGTTTAGCGCCTTCATCGCTGTTCTACCTTATCCTCACCCTTGGGTCAATGTAGACGTAGAGAACGTCCATAACAAGATTCGCTATCAACGTCATAACCGTAATTATCATCGTTATCCCCATCACAACTGGAAAGTCCAACCCCAATGTCGACGCCACGTATTGCCGACCAAGACCAGGCCAGCTGAAGACATACTCGGTCATAGGCGCCCCCGCAATCATTCCGCCCAGCGAAATCCCCAGAAAAGTAACCGCAGGCGTAATAGCATTCCTGAGAGCGTAACGGTAGACCACTTTGCGCTCGCTGATTCCACTTGCTCTTGCAGCAAGAATGTAGTCTGACCTCAACACCTCCAGCATGTTTGCCCTTATCAACCGAATGTTCTGCGCTAAAGAAACATAGACTAAAACGGTAACTGGCAAAATAAGATGCGCAATCGCATCCAACACGGGGTTTCCCCACCACAAAAAGTTTCCTACACCCTGTGAACCAGCCGACGGAAGCCAACCCAGCGTGAAAGAAAAAACAATAATGAGAAGCAGACCAAACCAAAACGTCGGCATCGACACGCCAAACAAAGCAAACGACGTTATGGTTACGTCGCCTTTAGAGTAGGGTTTTTTCGCCGAATAAACCGCTATCGGAATAGAAATGGCAAAGGCAATCAACAACGAAACAACTTGAAGCTCAATGGTTGGCCAAATCTTAGGGATAATTATCCCGTTTACTGACCCGCCGCCGTAAAGCGATTTTCCGAAATTCAACTGTAAAATGTTTACTAACCAGTTCAAATACTGCACCGGAACAGGCTGATCAAGCCCATAAT
>JBNVCD010000129.1:1744-4849 GCA_050410875.1 Bathyarchaeia archaeon
AGTTGCCCGGTCAACGTTGGGTTTCCCCGCTCGAATTAAAGAAATAGGATCTCCAGCAGCATACATGGTGATGAAAGCTATTATCGAGATTCCCAAGGCAACAGGAATCATGTATAACAGTCTTCTCACAATGTACCTAAACATGGCGCTCTGAGCAAACGCTCTTAGCCTAGTAAGCATTTTTCTCCTCTGCCAACTAAACTACGCTGTGATTCGTACTTAAGGTTTTTCAAAGTTCCAAAAACCAGTCTTCCCTTATTAGTTATGTGACGTGGCAAACCAGCTTTTGTAATCATGGGCAAATTTAATATACCCTTTACTATCAAAAATGAATCAGCTATTCTTGAGGAGAAGAAAGAATGAACAACCTAAAAAAAATTATAACCATAGTGCTAATTGCAGCTTTCGCATCATCTTTGATGACGCCTTTAATCTTCGTGCATGCACAGCAAAACAAACTGTTCAGCGTTACACTAATCGCGCCGGGCAACGCTAACCTTCTCAGACGCCAGTGGACGCAGATCTTCGCCAGCAACCTGCAGCAGCTAGGAATTGACGCAAAAGTTGTTTACCTCGGCTGGTCAAGCGTTTACGACCGCGTGTTTACCCCCAGCGAAGAATTCTTAGGAAAAACCTACGACGAAAACGGCTTTGACATATTAGCTGTAGGCTGGACGCCTGGCTTGCAGGCTGAGCCAAGACAACTCTACTACGGAGGCGACCCCGCGTTCTTTGCTCCAACAGGCCAAAACTACTACCTGTGGAACAATGAAGAAAGCAACAGGCTGCTAGATCAATTCATAACTTCAACCAGCGACTCTGAAAAAGAAAGCCTGCTCAAGCAATGGCAGCAACTCTACTTCAATGAGATGCCTGCTTCACAGATAATGTACCAGCAAGCCCCCGTTGTGGTCAACCCCGCTATAGGCAATCTGTACACGCCGGCAACTGGCGGCGGAGAAGGATGGCTCTACTTTAATGCTCAACCATACCCGCACTTGCTCACTCGCAGCGACGGCAAGACATCTCTGACTTACTGCTCAACCGGCGAAATCGACGCGCTCAACCCTCCCCAATCAAACAGCTGGTACGATGTTATCGTGACAGGTGTAATCTTCAACGGTTTAGCAGAAGCTTGGCCAACATTGAACGGGTTAGCTGACCTTCAAGTGCCCTCACTGCTTTCTTCTTGGAGCCACAGCAGCGACGGCTTCCAATGGACCTTCAACTGCAGGCAAGGCGTAACGTGGCATGACGGAGAACCCTTCACTGCCGACGACGTGGTCTTTTCGATTTGGGCATTAATGAACGCAGAAACTGGCAGCCAATTCACAGGCTACTACCAGAGCGTGTACGGCGACAAAACCACCTTCACTTACTCAAACGGCACATCAGTTACTTTAGGCAGTGGAACACGCGAAGGCACCATAACAGCAACAGACGCCAACACAGTTCAAATAACGCTGCCTGTCTTAGCCCTCGGTAAACCCTTCGGCTACTTCGAGCCGTACTTGCTGTCTTTCGCCAACAACATCATACCCAAACACATATTCGAAAACATTGCCCCCGCAGACTGGGCAACATCACCCTTCAACACAGGTCAAGGATCAATGGTGATAAAAGGTAAAACCTACACTGGACCAGTTGGAACAGGACCATACAAATGGGTAAGCTACGACCCAGTAGCGCAAGTTGTCCACCTTGAACGTAACGATAACTACTGGAACGCCACTGCACTCAAAAACGACGGCTTATTCCAAATCAAAGACTACTACATCCGATTCATCGCCGACAAAACATCCGCCTTAGCCGCCCTCAAAAACGGCGAAGTAGACATGCTCGACTACAACTATCAAATGCAAACTGACGTTCCCACCATAGACTCTTCATGGGGTCGAGTAATCAACCTCGACGGCGTTGGCCGCCAAGAATTCGGCTACAACATGCGCCACCCCATCTTCGGAACAGGCGTCGACACACCTTTAGGCAAATCAGACCCATCCAGAGCAGCTGAAGCCGCAAGATACATCCGCATAGCTTTTGACTACGCGATCCCACGGGAATTAATCATAAACAACCTGCTCTCTGGCTATGGTAAACCAGCCGCTACTCCGATGCTGCCAACTCAACCATTCTATGATTATTCGATAACTGCTCGCCCCTACGACCTAGCACAAGCTCGGCATTACTTAGAATTAGCAGGCTACTCTCCACCCGCTCTCGGCGGCGGCCAAATCGTGAACATCCAAGGATTCCTAAAAGATGAAAATGACACACCCAGAACAGGCGTAGAAGTAATCCTAGCGCGCACTACAGACAACTCCACATACCCTGATTCGCTGCTGGAGGTAGCGCGCACAACCACCGACGAAAACGGATTCTACAGCTTCACCGTGACCCAAGATGCAGGAGTCTACTACTATTACCTCGTCGATAAGACCACAGATCCACCTACATACACGTACCTAGGCGAACGCGGCACACCCGTAGCCACCACCACACCCACCCCCACACCTACTGCAGCGGGCGGTCTTGACTTAACCTTGATCGCCATCGTAGTCGTCGTCATAATCATAGTTGTCGTTGCCGTCTTATTGCTCCTAATGAAGAAAAAACGCAAGTAACAACCCCACGCTTTCTCTCTCTTCTTTTTTTGTTTCTTGTCAATACCCGAAAAGCGAAATCAGTAGTGACTCTGCGAAGAGAATCAGTGCTAACAAAAAGTACTTGTTTGCCCTTTTTTCGCCGGCTCTAAGTTTTTCAATTGACCAGTTTTCGTTTGATTTCAACACTAACTCTTTGGCTTTGCTGGCTGAAACTGACCCAGAAAACGCAATGAAGCCTCCCACAACTAACGCTACGCCCGTTTCAAGCAACGCCATTTTTGAACAAAACGCCGAGTTTATCAACTGCTGAAAACTTGAGCCTGATGCGCAGATAACTACTGCCGCTACACCGTTAATTACCCATAACGCAGCGTTAAATTTAAGCTGCCAAACTGTAATTTCTCTCCAGTTTACAGTCTTCATCGTGTTCACCCTACATTTGTGGCTGCAGCTTTAATGATTTTCCGTCAAAGGTGCAGCGTCGCTTTTTTTGATGACG
>JBNVCD010000012.1:0-1464 GCA_050410875.1 Bathyarchaeia archaeon
CACTGATCATGGAACCCAGTTTTTTGCCGATAAAAGAGACAAAAATGGCCACGCTGACCATGCGTTTGAGAGTTTTCTTAAGCAAGAAGGCATAAAGCAGCTTTTGTGTGGTGTGAATCATCCTCAGACTAATGGTAAGGTTGAGAAGTGGTTTGACTTCTATGAGCATCACAGGGGCAGGTATGGGTCTATTGCTGAGTTGATTGATTGGTACAATGACCGTATGCATGGAAGCCTAAACATGCGTTATGCGGAGACTCCTAATCGTGCGTTTATTAGAAAGCTGCCGCCGGAGTGTTGGATGTGGCAGGCGAGCAGATTGTTGAATGGTGATTTCTTATGAAATGCTCAAAGAAGAAAGAGGAACTACTTTTGGGAAAAGATACATGTTGTTGCAAGACTCGATATGAAAAAGAGATTTGGCTTGTACGGAAAGAACCGTTTAAGGGAAATGAAAAGACTTGGCGATTTATCTACCTGGCTGGAACCAGATAGGAAATAGGCAGATCGTGTTAGGCCACGGATTTGTTTCCAAATAAAATTGGCAATGGTTATATGTATTTTCACTTCACAGAATTTAAAATCCAGTTTCAGCTACCTTAGCTACCTTAGCTACCTTAGCTCTTCAATTGCTACCTTAGCTCTTCAAACATGGAGTCGGATTCTTCAGTCAACTATTTGCCCCCGCATTCCCAGTACACGCCCTCGTAGTCGCTTTTTAACTTCAACTCATCCCAAAGCGTCATCTGACAAAACCTTCAAAACTACGCCAAAGGAGACGTCAAAGGCTTCGTCGGGTGCTGAAAGATATTTTTTGAAAAAATTTGTGCGGAAGATTAGTTGTGTGGGATTCCGTCTAATAAAAGTTCAGTTAACGACCGGGTTTTCGCTAAAAATATATCCTAGTGGCTCTATCTAACTTTGGGTTCCACGGAGATAACTCTCTTGAAATACGACGTAATAATCGTGGGTGCTGGTCCAGCGGGGATTTTCTCAGCGTTAGAGTTAACCAAAAAAAACAAGCTTAACGTGTTGATTCTTGACCGCGGGCCAGAAATTGATAACCGTAAATGTCCCTCCAGCAGGGGTCTTGAATGTCACCATTGTGAGCCGTGCTCGGTGCTTTCAGGGTGGGGCGGCGCAGGTGCTTACAGTGACGGGAAATTAACCCTCTCTACAGAGGTGGGTGGCTGGCTAAACCAGTATGTCTCTCAAAAGGAGCTGGAGGCGCTTGTGAAGTACGTCGACAACATTTACTTGAAGTTCGGCGCAAGCGAGCAAGTTTACGGTGGAGACGCTGATAAAGTGGATGAGATTGAACGGCAAGCTGCCGCGGCGGGGCTGCGCCTTATACGTCAAGAAGTTCGCCATATGGGTACTGAGAAATGCGCTGAAACCCTGCGTATGATGCGTAAAGAGCTTGACGACAAAATCACTTTTATGCCTAAATCCGACGTTAAAAGC
>JBNVCD010000012.1:1474-16110 GCA_050410875.1 Bathyarchaeia archaeon
CCTCATAATAGAGAACCAAACCATCAAAGGCGTTGAAACCGAGAGCGGCGAAAAATACTTTGGGAAATACGTTATAGTTGCGCCTGGCAGAGGCGGCGCTGAGTGGCTGCAAACTGAAGCTCAGCTTCACGGCTTAAAAACAGTAAACAACCCTGTTGACGTAGGCGTCCGCGTGGAAGTTTCCGCCACCGCCATGGAAAAACTCACCCAAACCCTCTATGAGCCCAAACTGATCTACTACTCCAAACTCTTCGATGACATGGTTCGAACATTCTGTGTTTCGCCGTACGGCGAAGTCACAACTGAATCCTATGACGGCGTACTCACCGTTAACGGTCAAAGCTACGCTGAAAGAAAAACTGACAACACCAACTTCGCTGTGCTGGTCAGCACTTCCTTCACTGAACCGTTCAGGGAGCCAATAGCCTACGGCAAATACATTGCCCGGCTGTCGAACCTACTCAGCGGCGGAGTCATGGTTCAGCGTCTAGGCGACCTCGTTGCGGGGCGCCGCTCTACTCCTGAACGGCTCGCCCGAAGCATAGTGCGGCCATCATTGAAGAATGCTACGCCAGGCGATTTAAGCTTCGTTTTACCCTACCGTTACCTCTCAGACATACGTGAGATGCTTCAGGCATTAGACACAATTGCGCCAGGTGTTCACTCACGCGACACTTTGCTCTACGGTGTTGAAGTCAAGTTTTACTCGTCCCACCTGCAGTTGACAAACTCGTTGGAAAGCAAAATCCAAAACATGTTCACCATAGGCGACGGCGCAGGCGTCACCCGCGGACTTATCCAGGCGTCAGCGTCAGGCGTTATAGTTGCAAGAGAAATTATGAAGCGGGAAAAGTTGAAGGCTTAAAAACATGGCTGCAGTCGCCCAAAACATCAAGTGTAGCCACTGCGGCGCACCCGTTGACTTCAAACCCGGCGAAATCGTAGCCACCTGCAAATACTGCGGCTTCACAACAGTCATAGAGACAGGCGTCGCATTCACTTTTGAACACTCAGTTTTACCTAACCGCTTTGACCAAGCACAAATTGAATTGCCGATAAAAGCTTGGATGCAAAGTGGCTTTCTCAAACCAGGCGACCTCGCCAAAAAATCCAAGATCACCCAGAAAAGCCTAGTGTATTTGCCGTTTTGGGTTGTCTCAGTTGAAGCCAAAACCGCCTACAAAGGCGTATTCGAACGCATCACTCCAGCCATAGTTAAGGAAGGCAAACTGGAGAAAGAGTACGACTGGCTGGTTCTGGCTAGAAAAGCCTCAGACTTTCCTGTACGCGAATATCATATCCCCTTGGAGGGTAAAGTCCCCTACGACTTCCGAAAAATCGAGGGCTTCGCCAAGGTGCTAAACAGCGAAGTTGACCGCGATTCAGCGTTGGAGCTTGCCCGAACCCAAATCGAGGCGCACCAGAGATTTCTGCTGCAGCAAGACGTAGACAAAATCATAGATTTCCGCATGGAGCTCAACTTAAAACAGATGGTTTACCTGCACGCGCCAGTCTGGTTCATAACCTACGAGTACAAGGGACAGCTCTTTCAACTTTTAATCGACGGCGCATCAGGCACAGCAATCAAAGGAGACATACCCTCCTCAAAGTTTACTCTACTATAAAACAACCTTTAAAAGCGAGCCCCTGTTTATGAACGCCTACAAAAAAAGGCGGGGGGAATAACGGATGAGCGAGAAAAAAGATGTTTATTCAACGGCTAAAAGCCAAATGAGGCTTTCAGAACGCGTAGCCGCGTTCATCCCGGGGTTTAGAGGGTACAAAGAGAAAGAACTACGCCGTGAATCCGACAAGCTGATTCGCAACCACCTAAATTTGAAGCTTTCAGCGGTGAAAGGCGACTTGAAGGCTACGGCGCAGCGCTTATCTGACCGCCGCTACTTAGACGTCTTAACGGACATGGACAGGTTAATCGCTAAAATGGACCGCGTCGTGGAAAGGGTGAATCACGCTTCCTACGGCTACACAGGTTTCTTTGATGTGGTGAAGGTTAAAGAAGAAAACCTTGACCGAATGATAGCCTTCGACGCTGAACTGCTCGAGGAAGTGGACAGTTTAGCCACAGACGTAGCCGCTTTCAAAGCTGAGTTAAACAGCGGCGAAACCAAAAACCTGAAAGCAAAAATCCAAAACCTAACAGACAAACTAACCGCTTTCGAGGAAACTTTCGATAAAAGAGAAGAAACAATTTTAGGAGTGACCTAAAAAATGCCACAGGTCATCGAATGGCAAAACCCAGCAGCCGACGACATCGTCTGGAGATACCCCAACGAAGAAATCACATGGGGCGCCCAACTTATCGTGCACGAGTATGAGATGGCAGTGTTTTTCCGAGACGGCAAAGCCTACGACGTATTCAACGCTGGACGCCACACCTTAACCACTTTAAATCTGCCCCTCCTCACCAGCCTCTTGACTCGCCTCGCCGGCTTTGGCGGACAGAAACCCTTCAAAGCCACCGTCATATTCATCAGCACAAAAATCTTCGCTGGAAAATACGGCACCCGCGCACAAACCACCGAGCTTGCGCCCCTCCAAGTGTTTGGGCAGTTCTGGTTCAAAGTGGAAAACGCATCTCTATTCGTCAACGAAGTCGTCGGTGGACAACGAGCCTACACCACAGAAGACGTAAACAACTATCTACGAGGCTTCCTCAACGAAAAAATAATCGATGAACTCTCCCACTACGACCTCGTCACAGTGTTCACGCGCCTAGACGAAACCTCCGTCATCGTGAAGAACTCAGTGATGGACTACTTCAAGAGGCTAGGCATCGAACTAACCGACCTACGCTTTGAAGGCGTAGACACCACGCCTGAATACCGCGAACGACTCTTCTGGCTCAAAACAGGCAAAACTTCCCCCGAAGAAGTTCTACGCATGGAAACCATGAAAAGCGCCGCTGAATCCCTCGGAAAATCAGGCGGTGGCGGCGCCGCTTTAGGAACAGGCATGGTGCTCATCCCCCAGATCATGACGCCGACAGGGCCAGCGCAGGCTCCGGCAGCAGCCCTAGTTATCTGCCCAAAATGCGGTTCCCGCATCCCAGCGACCTCAAAGTTCTGCCCTGAATGTGGCACACGCCTCACCCCGCCCGCCGCCGAGGCAATAATCTGCCCCAAATGCGGCAAATCCATACCAGCAAATTCAAAGTTTTGCCCTGAATGCGGCGCCACCATATCCTCCCCGTAAAGGGCGGTGTCCCCAATGGCAGAGAACAAACAAACGCTGCTCACAGTTGGCGCCTTCATCTTGATAGTTGCAGTGGCAATGCTGCTTTACGCAGTAAACCTCGTCAACTGGAGCCTAATTACCCCGTTGGCGCTTGCCCTCTTCGGCGTCTGGCTACTTGCCACCGCTTGGATGCGCAGGGCAAACCCTCAAAAGTACCAGCGCAGCGCGTTCAGCACCATGAGCTGGGGCTTGCTGCTGCTTGCAGTGGCCGGCGCCTGGTACCTGCTCAGTTTCAGTTGGCTGTACTCTCTTTCTCTGATACTGCTAACCATAGCTGCCCTAATCATAGCTGCCGCGTTAAAGCACAAGTAACAACGTTTTTGGCTCTAAACCTTTTTCTATACCCTTGCATAGTCACTGTTTCAGAGGCTTGCTGTTATGAGCGAAGAAATAATCGGGCACGGCACATGGTACGACATGATGGCCCAGAAAGTCGTCCAACGCGAGAAAACCTTGGGCAGAAACCTAAGTTTAATCAGAACTGAAATGGGGTTGGGCGCTTCCGGGTTCCCCCACATCGGCAGCCTCGGGGACGCAGCGCGCTCCTACGCGGTCACTTTAGCTCTTCGGAGCATGGGCTTCAACTCGGAGCTGGTAGCCTACTGCGACGACAAAGACGGCTTACGCAAGGTGCCTGCAGGCTTACCTAAGTCTCTGGAGAAGTATCTGGGCTTTCCCGTATCCAGCATACCTGACCCCTTCGGCTGCCACGAAAGCTTCGGCAAACACATGAGCTCGCTTCTGCTGGAGGCCCTAGACAAATGCGGCATAGAATACCGCTACATGTCCGCCAAAGACGTCTACGATAAAGGCTTAATGCTCAACGAAATCCGCACCATACTGCTTAACGCCAAAAAAGTGGGCGAAATAGTCAAAGAAGAAGTGGGGCAAGAGCGGTACACTGAAGTTTTACCGTTTTTCCCTGTCTGCGAAAAATGCGGCCGCATCTACACCACCAAGTCGTTGACGTTCGAACCTAAAACCGACAAAGTCCTCTACGTCTGTGAAGGCTTAACAATCAGAGGCAAACTCATCGAAGGCTGCGGGCACAGAGGCGAAGCCGACATAGCCCACGGCTCAGGAAAACTAAGTTGGAAAAGCGAATTTGCCGCACGCTGGAGAGCCTTCCAAATCCAATTTGAAGCCTACGGCAAAGACATCGCCGACTCTGTCCGCATAAACGACCGCATATGCCGCGAAGTACTCTGCTATGAACCTCCCTCACACGCAAAATACGAAATGTTCCTAGACAAAGGCGGAAAAAAAATCTCCAAGTCCGCAGGTAACGTGTTTACACCCCAAGTTTGGTTCAAGTACGGTTCCCCCCAATCGCTACTGCTGCTTATGCTGAAGCGGTTTGTAGGCACCCGCACCCTAGACGTCTCCGACATACCCTCATACATGAACGAGCTAGACACCCTAGAGGACATATACTTTGGCAAAAAAACAGTCCCCGACAAAAAAGAACTGACAAGATTACGCGGCCTATACCTGTACTGCTGGGTCATGAAGCCCCCTGCCAAACCAAGCATACACGTCCCCTACAACTTGCTTGCTTTCCTAGCCAAGATGGCGCCCAAAGACTGCGCTGAACCCTTCATCGTAGAGAAACTGCAAAACTACGGCTACCTACAGAAAAACCAACCCCTCGACGCAGACCTAAAAAAACGAGTCGAATACGCATTCAACTGGACTGCCGACTTTGAAGAAATCAAAGAAACCCAAACAAACCTCACAAACGACGAGAAAAAAGCCATCGAAGCTTTAGTTGCCGTTCTAGAAACCGAAGAAGACGCCGACAAAATCCAAAACGCCATATTCAACGCCGCAAAAAACAACAACCTAAAACCAGCCGCATTCTTCAAAACCCTCTACAGCATCCTACTGGGCGCCCCACAAGGACCACGACTAGGACCCTACGTGCTGGCAATGGGCAAACAAAACGTAATCGCCGCACTCAAACGCGCCCTATCCTATTAGAGCAAAGGCACCCTTCCCTTTTCACTTCCCATATTTAACTACTCACATGGATTCTTCTGAAAAACACCCGCCGCTACTTCACACTTTAGAATAAAAAAAGGTGGTTGAAAGGCTCTCTTCTAAAGCCTGCTTCAGTTCAGTTGATTTCCGCAGTGGGGGCAGAATTTCACGTTTTCGTTGACGACTCGACCACATTTGGGGCAGATTCTCGTTATGTTCTGTGGCGCACTTGGCGGAGCATATGGCGGTGGAGCATAAGGCTGCTGTGGAGCATACCCGTACGGTTGACCCGCGACAGGTATAGGCTTGTAGACTAAAGCTAATATGCCACCTATGAACGCTAACAGGCCGCCTACTCCGATGATGGAGAAGACAAGAATCAAAGCGCCCCACTTTGAATGTTCCATCGGATTCGCATTCAATTTTCTTGCGAAAACTATGACCAGTATCGACGTTATCAGCATCCAGACGCCCAAGCCAAGCAAAGTGGTCCAGCCCCAACCAAACATGCCCATGTCAAAACCGCCGTAGTAATAATCGTAGTACGAGTAGGAGTTCAACGCCATATACGCCATGATGCCAAAAGCTAAAAACGCTAATGAAGCAAGCAAACCGATTATGCCGCCAAGCAACGAAAGTACATACGCCGCTGTTGGTTTATTTTGAACCTGTTGATATGCCATCACGTTTCCCTCTCTAGCCTAACACTTCTATTAGAAATTCATATAAAAGATTTGTGACATTTAACCACCACACTCAGACCCTATTAGCGCAGCGGGGCTGAAGCTATTGAAATATTTCGGCTTGACTTTTATTGATCCGTTTTTTAGGTTTGAACTTCTAAGTTTTAATAGGACCCTTACGATTCTGTCTAAAAGACAAAACAACTCAACTGGTTGGGCTCGTAGTCTAGTACGGATTATGACACCGGCCTGCGGAGCCGGAGGCCCTGGGTTCAAATCCCAGCGGGCCCGCCAAAATATTTCCGCTTTGGCAAAAAGCATCCTGTTTCGGGCTGCTTTATCAGCTGGCTTGCGGAACCGTCCTGGGACCGTCCCAGATACATTGCGAGCCTGTCCTATGCACAATGCGACTAAGACCAAAGTATCTGAGGAAGTCTGCTAATGACATGATGACAAGCGAGAAACTGAACATTCAGGAAAGCGTTGCAGACTTCGTTCAAGGCAGAGTTCCAAAAAGCATTGGGGCTAAGCATTGCATGAAGCTTAAACGTAAAGCAGACCAGTTCTACCAAAGATACGCAGAATATGTTATAGAGTTAAGCGAAAAGCGGGAGCGTTAACATCCTAAAACCTTTCACCTTTTATCTGGATTTTGCAATGTTGCCTTTCATTTGAAATGTTAATAATAGTTTTAGCCTTTCAAAGAAAATTATATAATCAATTATACTCTTATTCTGTGGGTGGTTGTGTTATACATGACACCAGAAGAGAGAATAAGAATTGCAGTAAACTTGTTGTGTGAGGCCATAGATGTATTAACCACGCCAGAATTGGAGGAGCATCGCAGATGGGTTATCTTGACACCTGGAAGAGTGTTTACTGAGTTATCAAAAATTGGGGATATTGCAGAACGCACATTAAACATGGTTATTAACGTTAGCAACATTGTGGCTAAGACATTAAAGTCTTCGTGCCCTGGATGTGATAGAGACCTTATGTTAATAATAGAAGGAAACAACATAATACTAGAATGCTACAACCCAGATTACAATGAGCATAACAACCGAGGGATAAGTGCAACCAAATGGACATTAACTCCAACGCAGGTAAGATAGATGATTGCATTAACGTTTGGAAGACGAATATAAAAAAAGAAGTGAAACGGCAAAGGCTATACTCCTTAATAAAATTCCTTTTTTTAGTTTTGTCTTTGACTGGTGCTATCTTACTGCTGATTGTCATAGGTTTAGATAAGATCGGTTTAGAAATATCTTTTGAGATTAGAGTTTTGGCTATATTATTGTCGGTAGTTTTAATGTTCCGCGGAGAACTGTGGCCAAGCGGGACATTAAAGGAATTATATAAAGATGCTAAGACTGGACATAGATTCTATCCCGCCGCAGCATTGAGGATTATAAACAAGAAATACTGTTCTGACGACCACTTAAAGAAAGAATTATGCAATATTGTCAAGAGATATAAGCACAACTTTGATATTTCAAACTTAACTTATCCCGATAAAATGTTAGATAATATGTTGGAAGAAATTGTAAAAATGCTTTGAAGAAAAATCAATGGCGTATGTGAGTTGTTTAAAAATATAGGATTAGGCTTTTGGGGCTACGCTTAAAGGAAACATAGAAACATTACATATTAAAGCGGTTATAGGCAAGCTTAAGGGTGAAGATAAAACTACTGTGCAGTTGGCGGAGTTGGCCACAAGTCCGCCAACTCATATGGGAAAAAGCCCAAGAACTTTACCAAGTGGAAAACGCCAAAACCATGAAAAACGACTTTAAAGGCTTAACAGCCACCAAAAAAGAGCTAAGAGAAGGCGGATACTTCCACACAGCCAAACTAATAGTTCTAAGAAACTTATGGCTTCAGAAAAAAGGCTTACCCACAATTTAAGAGGAAGAAACCATTAAAGAAAATTCTATACTGCAATTTAAAAACCCAAACCCGCAAAATAATAAACGTAAGGAGGCGGGAAAAGAAAATGCCTAAACCTGGAATGACAGGCATATGCCTAAAAACAGAAGTCGCTGGACTGCTAAGAACCAAAGCAAAAGAAGCAAACATGGGGAATAAACGACTACTTAACATCAGTTTTAATGAAAACGCGTCTTAGATAGGCCTGCGGAGCCGGAGGCCCTGGGTTCAAATCCCAGCGGGCCCGCCAAAATATTTCTGCTTTGTCAAAAACAGCTTGTTCAGTATTGCTTTATCGCTGGCTTATGGGAGCGTCTGGTGTTCTTTCCAAATACGTTGTGAGGGGGCTGTCTTATGCATAATGTGATTCAACATAACAAAGCGAGGCTATTTGAAAAAGCGTGGTGAGGAATAGCGCAAAGCGTTAGTCGAGGGGGTGATATCCGAGATTATTTGAAAATTCCCAAGTTGAAGACTGCACGCTAAAGCAATCTTGTGGTAGCATCTCTCAAGTCAGAAGTTGCCCATTTTCAATAATATTGTAAATCTTCCTCAGTAGAGGCGTAGTCAACTACACGCAGTTACGTGGTTAATACGCTAGTTGCTTAATCAAACAGCGCAGAGTGCCATTAGTCTTCCCCCTTCTAAAGCTGGGGGTAACTCTTAAATCTCCTCAGAACCCCTATTACTCAGCTTTTATGAGGTTACCTTATGGCGACGGAGCATACTCCTTTGGCGGTGGCGCAAGCTCAGCTTAAACTTGCCGCCGACAAGTTGAATTTGGATTCTGGCATCCACAAGATTCTAAGTGAACCCAAACGCTCCATAATAGTTAGCGTCGACGTCAAGTTGGACAACTGTTCAGTGGGCGTTTTCAAGGGTATAAGGGTGCAGCACTGGGACGTGCGGGGGCCCTTCAAAGGCGGCATCCGCTATTACCCGAACATCACCATGGAGGAGGTTACTGCTTTGGCTATGCTGATGACTTGGAAATGCGCCATAGCTGACATTCCTTATGGTGGAGCTAAAGGCGGCGTGTGTGTAGACGCAAAAAAGTTAAGCAGAGGCGAACTGGAGCGACTCACGCGCCGCTACGTCAGTCTGATTGTTGACTACCTTGGTCCACACCGTGACATACCTGCGCCTGACATGTACACGGATGCGCAGACGATGGCGTGGATAATGGACACCTACAGCCAGCTTAAAGGCTACAGTGTACCTGAATGCGTCACAGGTAAACCCGTTGGAATCGGTGGTTCAGAGGGCAGAACTGAAGCCACAGGCAAAGGCGTAATCCAATGTGTAAAAGAGGCAGCGGCAAAAGTTGACTTGAAGCTGAAGGGGGCAAAAGTGGCAGTTCAAGGATTTGGCAACGTAGGCTTCCACGCGGCACAAGCCGCACATGAGTTAGGATGCAAAATAGTGGCGGTCAGCGACTCCGCCGGCGGGGTTTACTCTCCTCAAGGCTTAAACCCCCAAGCTGTTTTGGCGCATAAAGAGAAAAAAAGGCTCAGTTCAGAACTTTAACGGCTCCGTAAACATCACAAACGAGGAGCTGCTTGAAACCAACTGCGACATACTCATACCTGCTGCGCTGCAAAACCAGATAACCAGAAAAAACGCAGACAAAATCCAAGCCCGCATGGTAGCAGAAGCCGCCAACGGGCCAACCACTCCTGAAGCAGACAAAATCCTCTCTGAAAGAGGCATATGCCTGATTCCTGACATCCTCGCCAACAGCGGAGGCGTAATCGTAAGCTATTTTGAATGGGTGCAAAACCTCACCCGCGAGCACTGGCCAATAGAGACGGTGAACAAGAAACTGGAAGCCAAAATGTCTAAAGCATTTAACGATGTTTCCCTGCTTAGCCAAAAAGAAGAAAGCGACCTGAGAACTGCCGCCCTCATGCTCGGCGTAGGCAGAGTAGCCGACGCCATAAAAACACTTGGCTTGTGGCCATGACTGCGTGAAATAATTGCCGCAAACATCTAAAAACTGCAGCTTTTCTCACTCACAGGTTTTGTTTAACTGAGCCTTTCTCATTGCTAAACTAAAAAATTAACCATCCAAATTCTCTTACTCTGCAGCTGCATGCAGCAGGGTATAGTCAAAAACAGCAAAACAGGCAAAGCCACCTACGTGCCGTTTTGACTTGTTTAGGCTAGCCAAATACTTTTAACCGTTATTCACATACTCTTCAACCCCTCAAACAGCACTAACTGAGGAAGAGCAAATGCCAACGCCAAAACTTGCAAACTTGGACTTCAAATTCGAGAACTCAACAGTAAAAGTCATAGCCAACAAAAACTACCCGCAAATTAACCTTGCAGGCTTAACCATCGGGCCCCTCCAAGAAGGCAACGAATACGACCTCTACTACTGGGTAGCCAAAGAACTTGCAGACTCTGACATAGTGCACTTCCGCCAAGAAGACGTCTTAGACGCAACTAAACTCTACAAAATCCAATGGAGAGAACGTGTACAAATCGCAGGGCAAATCAGCGAAATCCCCGAAGACTTCTACCCCCAACTCCGCAGGTACCTCAAAACTGCAAAAACCCAAATCACCAAGCAGCCCGAACCAGCTAAAGTTCAAGACTACCAAAAAATCAAGCAGACCGCAAACGACATCGTCAATTCTCGCCTCAAAAAAATCGTGTCTCTATCCTCAGGACCCACCCAAATTGACCAGATAATAAAAAAACTTACACCTGAAGAAAAACAAGTCTTCAATCAACTCGCAAAAATAATACACAACTGGAGAAGCCGCATCCTCAACCACGAAACCAAGGAGTGAAAAACATGACTCGACCCCAAGAAACCACAGACCCGCAAGAACGCTTCCTAGACTTCTTCAAAAAAGAAAAGTACCGCCAAAAAATCAGCCAGATGGCCATACAAGGCAAAGAATCCATAACCGTAGAATTCGAAGACCTCTTCGCCTTCGACCAAACCCTCGCCGAAGCCCTCCTAGACAAGCCTGAACAGTTTCTGCAATACGCAAACAACGCAGCCTACGCCCAACTCGGCATCGAAGACAGCGAATACGCCCAAAAAATCGACAAAGTCACCGTCCGAATAACCAAACTCCTCGGACACGAACAACTCCGCAAACTCGGCAGCAAACAAATGGGCAAACTCGTCATGATAGAAGCCATAGTCGTCCGCGCCACACCCGTCAGACCCATGGTCATGCGCGCAGCATTCAAATGCAAACGATGCGGCGCCATAAACCAAGTCGAACAAAAAGGCCAGTTCCTCAAAGCACCCACCGTCTGCGCAGGACCAGACTGCGGAAAAGACGGCCCCTTCGACTTTGTACAGGAAGAATCAACCTTCATAGACAGCCAAGACCTCAGACTCCAAGAACGCCCCGAAGACCTGCCGCCTGGGCAACTGCCACGCACTCTGGCTGCAAAACTCGTCGGAGAAGACGTCGTGGACGTCGCCAGACCAGGAGACCACGTCTCCATAGTCGGCATAGTCCAAGCGTTCGCGCCCTCAAAACCAGGCATCGGCAAACTCCGCACCTTCGTTCTGCAACTCGACGCCAACAGCGTCGAAGTTTTAGGCAAAGAACCAGAAACCTCCCCTCCAACTCCTGAAGAACAAGAAAAAATCTTCGCCCTCGCCAAAGACCCACAAGTCCACCGTAAACTCACACACTCCATCGCGCCATCAATATACGGCTACGACCACATCAAAGAAGCCATCCTCTACCTGCTTTTCGGCGGAGTCTCAAAAACCCTCCCAGACGTCAACGTCAGAGGCGAAATGAACGCCCTACTCATCGGCGACCCGGGCACAGCAAAATCCCAGCTTCTCCAATACGTCGCACGCATCGCCCCCAGAGGCCTCTACACCTCAGGCAGAGGCACCACAGCAGCAGGCCTCACAGCCGCAGTCATCCGCGAAAAAGGCGGCTCAATGAGCCTCGAAGCAGGAGCACTTGTACTCGCCGACAAAGGAATCGCCTGCATCGACGAAATGGACAAGATGCGCCCTGAAGACCGCGTCGCCATACACGAAGCAATGGAGCAGCACACAGTCTCCGTAGCTAAAGGCGGCATCGTCGCCACCTTAAACGCGCGCACCGCGGTTCTCGCCGCAGCAAACCCTGCACTGGGCAGATACGAGCCTCACCGAACAGTCGCCGAAAACATCAGTTTACCCGTCACCATCCTCTCCAGATTTGACATAATTTTTGTACTGCGCGACGTTCCCAACAAAGACGCTGACGGCAAAATGTCCCAGCACATACTAGAAATCCACCGCCGCGGCAGAACCCCCGTCGAGGCGCCGGTGGACGCCGAACTGCTGCGTAAGTACATAAGCTACGCCAAAACAATCCAGCCTGAACTCAGCGATGAAGCCCTCAACAAGCTGCGCGACTTCTACTTAGCCATGCGCGCCGCCAGCGAATCTGAAGGTTCACCTGTAGCTATAACAGCTCGGCAGCTTGAGTCTCTGGTCCGCGTGGCAGAAGCTAGAGCACGAGCGGCGCTCAGAAAAGAAGTCACCGGCGAAGACGCCGACGCCGCCATCGCTTTGATGAAGAGGTCGCTAGAAGAAGTGGGTATCGACATGTCTTCGTACAAGATGGACATCGACATAATCATGACGGGCAAACCAAAAAGCGTCCGAGACAAGCTCCAACTTGTTCTGTCAACAGTTATAGCCATGGAGAAAGAAACCGGCACCGTTGAACGAGACGCCCTAGTTACAGAGCTGGAGGAAAAGCATAAACTGTCCAGAGCAGAAATTGAACGCATGATTGGGCAACTCCTAAAAGAAGGCACGCTGTATGAGCCTGGAGAGGGACGGTTAAAGAAGACCTGACCTGCAAACGTAAGCAATGTTGGAGACGCAAAACATGCAAAGTGTAATGGTGGTCACAGGGACACGCCCAGAAATAATAAAAATGGCGCCTATCCTGCGAGCCCTCCGTAACAGTAAACTTTCAACGGTTTTTGTCCACTGCGGCCAACACTACGACTACAACATGGCGCAAGCCTTCATAGAAGACCTTGAACTTCCAACCCCAGATTTTTCCTTCAAACTTAAAGGCGCATCACCCAACAAGCAGATGGCACGCATCATCACCCAGATGGACAGCCTTCTAAAAGAAAAACCGCCCGCCATCACGTTGGTGGAAGGCGACACAAACACCGTTTTAGCAACCGCCGTAGCCGCAAACAAACGCCAAATCAGCGTGGGTCATGTGGAAGCTGGCCTGCGCAGTTTCGATTTACGCATGCCTGAAGAGCATAACCGGCGGCTAACCGACCACCTCTCCGCTTACCTTTTTGCGCCCACAAAAAGGGCAGAGGCAAACCTTAAACGTGAAAACGTTTGGGGCAAAATCTTTGTAACCGGCAACACCGTTATAGACGCGGTACGCCAGCACCTCCCAATAGCTGAGAAAAAATCAGAAATACTAAATCGCATCAGCTTCACCAAATTCGCCTTAGCCACAGCACACAGAGCCGAAAACGTTGATGACCTAGAAGTTTTGAAGAGTTTCATGGACGCTTTCGCGGAGTCTCCTTTGCCTGTGGTTTACCCGATGCACCCACGCACCAGAAAGCGCCTAAGACAGAGCGGGCTTTACACTAAAGTTAAAGACTGCAAAAACGTCCAGGTTCTCCCGCCGCTGGGCTACTTGGACTTTCTGGTTCTCATGAAACACTGCGAATTAGTCGTCACAGATTCAGGCGGCATCCAAGAAGAAGCCACAGCGCCTGAAATAAGAAAGCCTGTCTTGGTGATTCGCCTTTCAACTGAGCGCCAAGAAGCCGTGGAGGCAGGCTTCGCCAAAATTGTGGGAACTCAGAAAAGAGAAATTTTGTCTGCTATAAACACCGCTTTAGAAGGCAGAATTGAGCTGCCTCCTCAGTCACCTTTCGGCGACGGGAAAGCAGCAGAGCGAACAGTGAAGATAATAGAAAGCTCAGAGCTGTAACCTAAGAGATATACGTTGTTTTCTTATCTTCTTCTTTGCGGATTTCCTCAGCCTGCAGAACTCTTTGCTGCTCAATTTTCTGCAACCGCGCCATCATCCTCTCCGCCTTAGCTATCTCCTCATCTAACCCTTTTAGATCCAACTCAAAATTAAACATTGCACGCAGAACTTCCAACACGCTTTTTGCAGACAGCGGATCTGGCAGGTACCCCCGTGTCTCCCCCAGCAAGCAGAGCGCGCTAATTTTTTGGAAGCGAGCCAACCCCAAAATCAACCCTGCCGTTCCCACTATTGGGCTTCCAGAGGGACTCAAAGTGGCGCCTGCCCGCAAGGCTCTGTCCAGAATTTGTTGATCTGTACCTGCAACTATCACTTTTGGTTTGTCTTTAATTTCCATGCGGTACCCGCCGATCGACACAATTGTCTGCACATTGTGCTTCTTGCTGTATTCAACCATGCAGTCAGCAATTTCATATTGCCCCTCAATAGTTTGGCTTTGACTGTCCCCAGTAAATAACAAAAGATCATTAGCGCCCAAAGTGTTTTTTGCGTAGTAGAACGCCCCACGTAGCAACCTCACTTTGCCCTTTTTGTTGACAAGCACAAAATACGGAAAATGCGGGGAATAAAGGTAACCAACTTTCTGAGCTTTAAGCTGCTTTATAAGGTAGCGAATCGCAATCTTACCCACCAAACCTAAACCCGGTAAGCCTTCTATGAGAACAGGATTAGTTGCTTGAATTTTAGCGATCTCTTTAACGTACGTTTCCTTCATTTTATCTGCTGCTCCTTCCTGAGCGCTAAACGATATTTGAGGTATCTG
>JBNVCD010000130.1:0-4836 GCA_050410875.1 Bathyarchaeia archaeon
TGTCGATTATCTGTTTTTCTGCTTCGGTAACGTACACGTAGCCGTGCACGGGGTCTTTTATTTCTCCCCAGTAACCTTTCGGCATGTCGGTTTCCGCCCTTGTTTGGTGCCAAATATTATTTATGCGTCTCTCATTAATGCTTAACCATTCCTCGCTGTCAGGGATGAGTTAGCGTGAACAAAAAAGGCGTATTCATCGTCATAGAAGGTTTAGACGGTTCAGGGAAAACCACTCAAGCTAAACTCCTCGTCTCCAAACTTCGCCGCAGCTACAATGCGGTGTACACCGTTGAACCCAGCAAAGGCAAAATCGGCAGGTTCATACGAAACAGTATTCTCTACGGCGACAAACGTTTCCCCACGGCGGTGGAGGCGCTGCTTTTTGCGGCTGACCGCCTAGACCACGTCCAAAACGAAGTGATGCCTGCCTTAGCTGAGGGCTGCATAGTGATTTCTGACCGTTACGTTTACTCCTCTTTGGCGTATCAGGGCAGCGCAGGGCTCAGCTTAGACTGGATTGAAGCCGTAAACAGCTACGCCCTCAAACCTGACCTTGCCCTCTTCATAGATGTTGACCCTGAAGCGGTTGAGGCGCGTTTGAAACGTCGAAAATCCGTCATGGAGAACATTGAAACGCAGCGCAAGGTTCGCCAGGTATACCAGTCCTTCGTTGAAAAAGGCGAGCTGGTGCAGGTAGATGGTAACCAGCCTAAAGCGTTGGTTGCAGCAGAAATCTGGCGGATTGTGTTGGCTTTTCTGAAACGCCGCTTCTAAGGCGGCTCTGTTGGTTTTAAGATTTTCCTTGGAGTTGCAGTCTCGTTGAGTTTATCCGCCAGAAAAGTCACCAGCTCCTCCGGCGCGATGTAGCGTGGTCCCCGTTCATGGAAAACCTGAACCTCCACGTTTTTTTCTCTGTCAAAAACAAGACGCAGCAGAAAGTAATCAAACCGCAGCGGAGCTTTTTTTCCATCCTGATTTTTGTAGTAGCGTACCGCGCAAAAGAGGTCTACCGCGTAGAGTCCATTTTTGCCCACGGCTTCGGTAACTTTTTTGGTTTCTGCATCATTTAAAAAATTAAATTTTCCTTCATCTGCAATGCCAAACGCGAAAATTACGGTGCTGTTTGGCACGGCGGGGCTGCCGACTTCTTCAAAGGTGAACGTTGAACGGTTAATTTTATACAGCAGATCTGCAAGTTTCTGTTGAAACATGCCGCGTGAAAGCGTGTACGTGAAGCTTTTGGAGTAGTGGAAGTTTTCAGGAAAATTCTCGTAGACTCCAAGCATGCGCCATTTAACTCTTCTTCATGCGTTTAATTTTTTCTAGACTCTCTAGCAACTCTGAAAGGGCAGCGGTAAGCTTTTGCAGTTCCTCAACGTTTTCGCTGCGTTGAATCTTGTCTTGTATATCCTGCACTTTCGACAGAAGCGTAGCCTCCAGCGTCTCCATAGCGGCAGTGTTTGCCGACTTCGGTTTCTCTTCGCCTCCCTCTTTGACTACAATCACTTTTTTCTCGTCTTTGCCGCACCACAAAGTCCCATCCTTGAGCCTAAAGAGGGGTGCGGCGCATACAGGACAGGACAAATTCGTCAACGTGGCGCCTTGACGCAGCAAATCTGCCATACGCTTAATCGAGTCGTCGTGAACTTCGGTTTTTTCCTGCATCTGTGACCCCAAAGTAAATACGTATCAATGCTTATATAACTTAGTTCACTGCGAAATTACAACAGCAGGTGGTTTACCCTTATGGTGCGCAAGAAAAAAACTGAAGAATACGAAGAACGAATAAAACACGCGTTGGTTGTGTTGGGGGAAGTTTCCGAAGACAGCACAACACCCCGAAACATCAGACGCGCAGCCAAAGACTCTATGAACGCACTTCAAAGCGGCGAATTCACGCCTGCCGTAAGAGCTTCTAACGTCATAAGCATCCTAGACGAAATACTACAAGACCCTAACATGCCAGCCTACACGCGGGTTAAACTGTGGAACGTCATGAGCCTCATAGAAGCCATAAAAGATTAACCTGGAGCATATAAGACTACTTTCGCTTCCTGAAGACTATCATAAAGCTGTAGACTGAAATATTAAAAAATGTAAGAATCCATTGCCCAGTTAAAGCGAAAATTATTGTAAGGAAAAAGCAAAGTTTGTAAGGAAAAGTAAGGAAAAAGCAAAGTTAGAGCGAACCAAGCAGGGTTTGATGGATTTGCTTCTTACAGGAAAAATTAGAGTTAAGGTGTGAATAAGTTATGACTTTAGATGAGTTATTGGAAAAAGGAAAAAAATTCGAGCAAAACAAAGATTCAATCCAGAAGGTTGAGGAAGGAAAACGGCAACTCCAGCTTTTCCTTGCAAAATATCCTTTCAGAGAGAAACCTGAACTAATCGATACCCTACCTCCTGAGAAAATATACAATCCAGGTTCAGAAGACTATTTTTTCCTATGGATAGAGCATAAAACCCGAAATTTAGGCGCAATCTCTACCTACGGAGGGCTAACATATCCAAACGCAATAGAAAAAATAGAACAGTTTAAACAGCTACTAAAAATCCTCGTTAATGAAGACAAAAGTGTAAGCGAAAAAATAGACAATGATTGTGATATAAAAGGGTTCGGAGGAGACAAACTAATTATCAAAAAAATTCTATACTGCTATTTTGGCGACGCCATTCTACCAATTTTCAAAACTGAACACTTAGAATATTTCTGCAAAAATCTCAATCTCGACTATGAAAAAGAATCAATTTTAAAATATAGTAAACCATACGAAAACCTAACGGAAGGAGAAAAATACGAACTTCTAAACAATATCCTCTTAAGATTCAAAAACCAAAATTTTCCAAAATGGGAAAATCCCCTATTCACAAGGTTCCTCTACGAAACATTCAAAATAGAGAAAATTAAAACAGGAAAAGAAATTCTATCAAAACCGCTACACAGACTTGGGTTACTCTTCGAACCACAATCAGAACAAGAAGTTGTCTACCTTTTTTCCCTACTACATAGAGAATTAGGCTTTCCATATATCATAAAATTCCAGGAAACATTCCCTGATGTAATAATCCTGGACAAAGACAGAAAACAAAGGAAAGTCGAAATTGAGAAGTTTGCAAGTGATTTCATGGCTCACGGACACCCAGCTGAAGAATGCGACTTTATAGTCTGCTGGGAAAACGACTTAACGGAAACCCCTGAGAATTTCCCTAAAGTAGTTTCGCTCAAAGATTACATATCTGAATATTATGAGGGTTAAAGATGAATTTTTGGATTTTTTCGTCAAAAATATTGAAAACATTAAGGTAGCTGAAGAAAGATTGCTGTGGGGTTTCTGGGATAGGGAAGCAGGAGACAAGAAAAGGCAGAACTGGAGGTCTTTCATAAGACTCTACAACAAAATAAAACCATTCGACATTGTGTTTTTTCAAATAGCCAAAGCAGGCGAAATACACGCCTTTGGCATAGTTAAAGAGACTTATTATGATGACCAAACGCCCGTGTGGCCAAGCGAACAAAGACAAATCCTTTTCCCATGGAAAGTTTCATTTTGCTCAATAATCTTCTCCGAAAAACCTTTCATAACCCACTTCGTAAAAATAGAGAGCTACGTCGATGACTACGGAATCGGAGAATTACCAGAATTTGAATTCAGGCGAATTTTGACAGAGATACAGAAACAAGTCAACATAGACCTTAACATAGGGTGAGCCAGGTCATGCCTCTTTTTAGTGAGAAGTCTCTTGTTGAGGATTACATTGTTCAAAAACTTGAAGAGAAAGGCTGGAAGTTTATTTCCGCTGACAATCTTGAAAGGGAAAGCCTTGAAGAGCCTCTGCTTACTCCCATGCTTATCCGTGCTTTAAAGCGTTTAAACGCTAACATTGGCATAGGCGATGAGGAAATAAAACAAGTCCTAAACGAGCTAAAACTCAAAACCTCTGGGGCAGAACACGCAAAACAAATCCTCAACTACTTTAAAGACGGTGTTCCAGTAAAATTTGAAAAAGAACGAGTAGTCAAATACGTTAAACTCTTCGATTACGACAACATCCAAAACAACGACTACATCGTTTCACGCCAAGTCATCCACCAATCAGGCGACAAACAAATCCGCAACGACATAATCCTCTACGTCAACGGCATCCCCCTTGTTAACATTGAATGCAAGAACCCCGCCAGCTTAACAGAAACATGGTACAACGCCTTCACCCAAATCCTCAGCTACGAACAGGACATCCCAGAACTCTACAAGTACATCCAAATCGGCGTAGCCTCAGACAACAAAGCCAAATACTTCCCAACCCAACCGTGGCAGCAAGACGGCGAACCACGCTACTACGAGTGGCGAGACGCAGGCAAAGACTCCATAGACGCAACAATCCAAATGCTCATGCCCGAAACGCTTCTCAACATAATTCGCAACTACCTCTTCATCCGCATAGAACGCGGCAAAACCACCAAAGTCATAACCCGCTACATGCAATACCGCGCCGCAGAACAAATCACCAACCGCGTCATAAGCAACATAGAAGGCAAAACACCAAAAAACAAAGGCTTAATCTGGCACTGGCAAGGCAGCGGCAAAACCCTAACCATGATATTCGCAGCCAACAAACTCTACCGCCACCCCACCATGCAAAACCCAACCATCTTCTTTATCGTAGACCGCGAAGAACTCGAAGGGCAACTCAGCGACGAATTCAACGCGCTCGACATCACCAAACCCGAAGTCGTAGACTCCATCCACGCACTACGCCGAATCATCCAGCATGACGAGCACCGAGGCAAACGAGGCATATTCATCACCCTCATCCACAAATTCCGACCCGAAGAGC
>JBNVCD010000131.1:0-981 GCA_050410875.1 Bathyarchaeia archaeon
TGTCTTTTAGGTTTTTATCCTCCTGTCATCAGAGGCATAATTACTATGTTGTCGCCGTTCTTCAGCTTATTTTCTATGCCCGGTTGATCCATCAGAACGCCGTTAACCATGACGACGAACATGGGTTTGACTTCTTTTTTGTTTGGATCGTAGATTTCTGGGTTGAAGGGTTTTCCAAATTCTGATGAAAGCTTGTCTAACAGCCCTGCAAGTGAAGTTCCCTCGGGCAGTTCCTTCTCGTCTTGGATGCGGTTTGTGTAGGTTTTCACCAATCCTAAATAGTTAACCTTCACTTTCATTTTTGTCCCTTTCACTGTCAAACGTGTTTTCATAGAGACCTAAAGTGTCTCATATTCCTTTTCCAGCTTAGCGTTGAAGCAATCCATCAGTCTATAGTGTCTCTGCTACATCAAATAATGACTTTCCGACTGTCTACCCATTAAGTTAATATAGCTTTCAACTGACTATAACTCCATAATCGTATGGAGGACACAGAATTTGTACGGTTATGCAGGAAGAGTTCTTTACGTTAACTTGACTACCGGCAAAACCCGCGTTGAAAAACTAAACGAAGAGTACGCCCAGAAGTACGTTGGTGGAATCGGTCTGGGCATGCGTTTGTGGCTTGCCAACTCAAAAGCAGGCGTTGACCCCTTCAGCCCAGAGAACCCTCTTGTTTTAGCTCTTGGCCCCATCTCGGGGACCATGTTCCCCACGGCGGGTAACGGTCACGCGTTTGTTTCTAAATCTCCCGCGACAGGCGGCATAGGCGAAGCTGTTGCACACGGCACTTTCGGCGCAGAGTTGAAGCGGGCTGGTTACGACGCAGTTGTGTTAACGGGCAAAGCCGAGAAGCCTGTTTACCTGTGGATTGATGATGATTCAGTACAGTTGCTGGACGCTTCCCACTTGGTGGGTAAGTCACCCAGCGAAACCGAGGATGCAATAAAAGATGAACTTGGCGACTACTACATCCGCGTT
>JBNVCD010000131.1:991-4826 GCA_050410875.1 Bathyarchaeia archaeon
AGAAAACTCGGGCTGCTGGTCGGACAGGCATGGGCGCCGTCATGGGCTCTAAGAATCTTAAAGCAATCGCCGTGCGGGGGACACGGGATATCGTGCCAGCTAAACCTGACGAGTTTATGGATATGGTGAAGGAATTCCATGAACGCATGAAAGGACCTGCCACTCAGAAGTACCGCACGTTAGGGACAGCTGAGAACGTTTTGGTTCATAATTCTCTGTTCTGCATGCCTACGCGCAACTACAACAACGCCCACTTTGAAGCCGCCGATAAAGTAAGCGGTGAAGTCATGAATGAAAAATACGTGACAAAAATAATCGCCTGCAGCTCCTGTGCCATGCGCTGTGAACATGAAGTTGTCGTCCGCGAAGGCGCGCATAAGGGAACCATGACCCGCATGGAGTATGAAATGCTCTGGTCAATGGGACCTTACTGTGGAATCGACAAGTTTGACGCCATCATAAAAGGTGTCTCGCTGTGTAACCAGTACGGTATGGACGCTATAAGCGCAGGTGTGATTGTGGCGTTTGCCATGGACTGCCACGAGCAGGGAATCCTCTCACACGAGGAACTTGGCGTTGACGCCCACTTTGGCAGCGTAGATGCCTTGCTCACTTTGCTTGAAAAAATGGGCAAACGGGAAGGCATCGGTGACATACTTGCTGACGGTGTAAGAATTGCAGCTCAAAAAATCGGCAAAGGCGCAGACAAGCTAGCTCAGCACATCAAAGGTTTAGAAGTTACAGGTTATGACCTGCGGTGCCTCAAAACAGCCGCCTTAGGTTTCGCTGTCTCTTTCCGAGGCGCTGACCACAACAGACACGGCGCTTACGCTTTTGACGTGAAGGGCAAAGTTGACCGCCTCAAAGCAGAGAAAGGCCGCGGTAAACTGGTTCGCGACATGGAAGACGTTTACGCACTCATAGATTCCTTCATTGTATGCAAATTCTCCAGAGGCACCTACTACAAGGAGCTTTCTGACATGGCTAAACTCTACAGTTTAGTTACCGGTTACGAAATAACTCCTGAAGAGGTAAAGAAGGCAGGCGAAAGAATAAACACCATCGCCCGAGTCATCAACGTGAGAGAGGGTTTAAGCCGCAAAGACGACACGTTACCGTGGAAAGTCATGAATCAACCCATACCTGATGATGGACCAGTGAAAGGCGCGGTTGTTACACAAGACGAGTTGGACTTGCTCTTAGACGATTACTACCAAGCCCGTGGCTGGACACCTGACGGTGTACCAACAGCAGAGAAACTCAAAGAGCTAGGCATGGATGACCTTGTAGACATAGTCCAAGCTAAGGAGGCATAAGAGATGGTCAAAATTCACGAGCGCCAATTCGTATCTTGCGATCCAGAAAAATGCGTGGGCTGCCAAATCTGCGAGTACGCTTGCTCTTGGACCAAAGAAAAAGCCTTCAACCCCATAAAATCCCGCATACGAGTCGTTCGCCAAAACCAAATCGTTAACATGGCGGTTGCCTGCAGGCTCTGCGAAGAACCCGCATGTGTAGCTGCTTGCCCACGTGATGCTTTAACTCAGTCTGAAGAAACGGGCGTCATCATGATTGACAAAGACCGCTGCAACGGTTGTGGCTGGTGCATTGAAGCCTGCGACTACGGCGCCATGATGCTGCATCCTGAAACAAAAACAGTGTACGTCTGTGACCTATGCAAAGACAAACCTGACGGTCCACAGTGTGTCAAGTGGTGCCCTGAAGAAGCTTTAAGCCTAGTCACAAGTGACGTGCTAGCGCAGAAAGCAAGAATCAGCGCCATAAAGAAGCTCTTCCAAGAAAAAAGAGAATAACCCTAAAAAGAGTTTTTTCCCTTATTTTCTTTTTCCACTTTTAATTCTTCCGCTGTGAAAGCAAAAACGTTTCATGCCCAATGTACATTGAGGTCAAGTATATCTTTTGGTTGATTAGCTGACAACCAAAAGGCTGTTTATGAAAGAAACTGATAAAAGCCATAGTTTCTTCATAATGCATAGGGTGTGTGTCGCTTGAAGGTAACAGTGGATTACTTGGGTTACATCAAGGGGGTGCTTGGCGTAAAACAACCTGAAGTTATCACACTCAGAGACAACGCTCAAGTCCGCGACCTGCTAGAGGCTTTAGCTGAGAAGCACGGCGCACCCTTTAAAAAGGCTATATACGAGCCAAACAGCCTTGACCTCAAACCGACTTACATAATGTCCATTAATGGACTGCTGCTCAACCAACTCAAAGAGTTGGACACTAAACTCAATGAGGGCGACCATGTCATCCTCATGCCCATCGTAACAGGCGGCTAAGAAAGGGGAAAAGTTAAACATCCAAACCACGCAGTTACTCACGGTGAAAAACCTGAACCGAATAAGCGCCCTCAAACAAGCAGCTTTCACCGAAAATGATTTTGACGGCTACTTAATTTTCAACAGCGTAAACCTGCTGTATTTTACCGGTTGCTCTGGGTCATCAGCGTTACTTATCCCCGCCGAGGGCGAAAACGTCCTCTACGTTTACAGTGTAAATTACGAGCAAACAAAAGCTCAAGCTGCAGGCTTCCAGGTAGAATTGGTTAAAGCAAACGAGAATCTCACGTTGATTGTTGCCGAACAAATCAAACGTTTCAAAATAAAAAAACTCGTTGTAGACACAGTGAACGTTGAAAACTGGCAGCTTCTAACCAAAGAACTGGGCGCAGAGGATGCCGTATGCGTCAACAACAGTTTTGTTCAGTCACTCCGCAGAGTTAAAGATAAAACCGAAATTGCGTTGATGCGTAAAGCTGCCGAATTAACAAGTATCGGCATGAGAGTTGCCGCTGAAACTGTAAGAGCCGGCGTAAAAGAATACGAGGTGGCGGCGGAAGTTGAGTATGCGATGCGTAAACGTGGCGCGGGCAGTACCGCTTTTGAAACAATTGTGGCTTCAGGGTTAAACTCTGCTTTTCCCCACGGCGGGTGCTCAAACAGGAAAATTCGGAAAGGCGACCTAGTGGTGGTGGATATAGGCGCTACCTGTCAGAATTACTGTTCGGATATGACGCGGACGTTTGTTGCAGGAAAACCCACGGAGAAACAGCTAAAAATCTACGATATCGTGAAAGATGCGCAGGAAGCCGCCTGTAAAGCGGTTAAAGCAGGCGCTGCGGCGCCGCTTGTTGATGCGGCTGCAAGGCAAATTATCTCAAAAGCTGGTTACGGCGACAACTTTGTGCACAGGCTGGGTCACGGCGTGGGGTTGGAGGTGCATGAAGCCCCCACTTTAGGACCGTACAGCCCAGATGTGCTTGCAGCGGGCAACGTAGTCACCGTTGAACCTGGAATATACGTTGTGGGCTTTGGCGGCGTACGCATCGAAGATACGGTTCTAGTAAAAGCTGACAGCGCAGAGAAGCTAACCTCTGGCTGCGGTAGCCTCCTTTTAGACGTTTAACAACCTTAAAATCGCCCTTCATAATTACTTAGAATAAGAGGCGAGCTTTGTTGGAGACGAAGGCAGTTATCGTAATTGATATGCTAAACGATTTTGTTACGGGAAAGCTCAAAATAGACCGCGCACAGTAAATAAAGCGTCACGTGCACGAAATATCCCCGTTATCTACGTTAACGACGCTCATTATCCCCAAGACCTAGAGGTGACGCGTAAGTGGGGTGAACACGCCATCAAAGGCACAAAAGGCGCCGAAGTAATCCCTGAGCTTCAACCCGCCTCAAAAGACTACGTTCTCGAAAAAAGAACCTACAGTGGCTTTTACGAGACAGGTTTAGACCCTCTATTGAGGAGCCTGTACAAAGGCAAAGGTGTAAAAACTGTTATTCTGTGTGGTTTACACACTCACATC
>JBNVCD010000132.1:0-4775 GCA_050410875.1 Bathyarchaeia archaeon
AGAAGAAAGCTGAATGCTTTCTTCTAGAGGTACCTGCAGCCCGTGTTTCTGGCAGAACTCCACTAAAAGTCTCTTTCGCTCTTCAACCATTTTCTCTAAGCCTTGAGACATTTTCTCTGCCTTTTCCGCCATGCGCGTTGCTTCTGCCATAACGGTGCTTGCTGATTGTCCTACGTTTTCTGCTTCTTTAATTATCACTTTAGTTGAATCCTCAACTGTAGCAGCTTCATTTGAGACGTTAAGCGCGAGTTGTGCCATGCTTTCTGCTTCTCCGACTACGGCTTGGGTTACTTTTGCGACGTTTTCTGCGGTTTCGGAGACGTCTTTTGCGATGCTGGCCATTTCTTCTGCGGAGGCTGTTTGTTCTTCTACTGCTGATGATGCTTCTTCTGATGCTGAGGAGCTTTCTTCGGCTATGCTGGCGACTTCTTCTATTGATCTGACGACGATGTTGAGTGCGTCAAGTCCTTTTTCGACGCCGTTTGTGAGTTTGCTTACTTTGTTTGTCATTTCCTCCATTATTTTTGATATTGCTTCTGCTTCTTTTATTGCGCCTAAAACTACGTTTGCGCCTTCTGCTGCGCCTATTTGGGATTGTTGTGTGATGGTGGCGGTTTGGGCTCCTGCGTCTTTGATGCTTTTTACGAGGTTGATTGAGGAGCCTGCGGCTTGTTTGGATTGTCCTGCGAGTCCTTTGACTGCGTCTGCGACTACGGCGAAGCCTCTGCCTGCTTCTCCTGCTCTTGCTGCTTCGATGGCTGCGTTGAGTGCGAGCATGTTTGTTTGTCCTGCTATGTCGGAGACTGTGTTGGCCATTTGTCCGACTTGTTCTACGGCGTTTACCATTGAGGTTACGGCTTGGGCGACTTTGGCTATGTTGTTTTGTATGTTTTCAATGGCTATGAGGCCTTTTTGGCCTTTTTCGTTTGCTTCTTTTGATTTTTTGAGGGCTTCGTCGGTTACTGCGGAGGCTTGTCTTGCGATTTCGCCTGCTTCGTCCATGACTTTTTTGAGTTCTTCGGTGCTTCGCGCGGCGTTTTGTGAGAGGTCTGCTAGTTTTTGGGCGCCTGTGCTGACTTGTTGTGAGGCGGTGCTTACTTGCTGCATTCCTGTGGCCATTTGGTTTGATATGTTTGCTGCGTGTTTTCCCATCTCAACTACTTTTGTAGTTGCTTTAGTTGCCTTTTCAGCGCTAGCTGCCACTTTATTGGCTGTTTCTTCAACGTTTTTTGCGATGGCGCTGACTTTATTGACGATTTCTTCTGCACCCATTGCCAGTTGTGCAACTTTCACTGCTGATTGTTCTGCGTTGTAGGCGATTTCGGCAGCTCTAGCCGCGTTTTGCAGTGTTTCGTCTGCGCGTTCCATAATTTTTTCTGCGCCTTCAATCGCTTCTTTTAGTGTATCTGCAACTTTTTTTCTTAGCTCTTTATTTTCAGCAACTAATCGTTTGTTCTCTTTTTCGAGCTTTTCCAGTTGGCTTTCAATTTCTAAATTCTTTTTGTCTTTAAGCTCGTCAGTCATTGCTGTGTTACCTCTATAATGTTGTGGCTCTGGCTTACTTGGTATTTTATTTATAAGTAGATTATGACCTAAGCATACTCAGCATTGGTAAATATTCTGAATAAATATCTGCAGTTAAATCTGTTTTTGCTGTCCTGTTTTTTGTTGCCCTGTACAAAAAACATTTTGCCATCTTTAAAACAAAGAATGGCGAAATTAGACTAAAGAGGAGCATCCGAAATTTTATGTGGCGCTTGTCATTCTTCGCAGGCAGCCATGATCTCTGTTGGTATGCTCTCCAAAGGAGCAATTACGTCCACGCGTCCTGTTTTTATAGCTACGTTAGGCATGCCAAAAACTACGCAGCTCTCTTGATTTTGAGCAATTGTTGTCCCGCCTTTCTCTTTTATGGCTTTTATGCCTTTTGCGCCATCGGAGCCCATGCCTGTTAAAACGACTCCGACATTTTTAGCGCCGTAAGCTTCTGCAGCTGAAATCATCATGACATCAGCTGCGGGACGTACGTAATTTACTGGTGGATCCTGATTTAAGCTAATTCTTCCGTCTTTTGTTACTGTCATGTGGAAACCTCCTGGAGCTACCAGTGCAAGGCCCTCTTGAACAAAATCGCCTTCTTCTGCTTCTTTAACTTTGAACTTGCAGATCTGGTTTAATCCCTCAGCAAACAGCTTAGTTACGCCTTTAGGCATGTGTTGCACCACTAAAATGGGTGGTGTATTACTTGGAAGGTGACTTAGAACATAGGTTAGTGCTGGTGGTCCCCCTGTGGAAGCTGCAATCGTGATTATCTTTTCACTGCTGGTAATTGGTGCTGTCTCTTCTTGGATTTCTGGTTCATTTTGGGTTCGGATAAGATTAGCGGATGCGGCTGTTTTGATCTTTGTTAAAAGTTCATCTTTAACTGTATCCATGTTTAATGATATTTGCCCTTGAGGTTTTGGTACATAGTCAACTGCACCGAACTCTAAAGCTTTCAGTGTGAGTAATGCTTCTCTTTGGGTTAACGCGCTTATCATGACGACGGGGACAGGATTGGTTTCCATGATTTTCCTGACGGTTGTTAAACCGTTCATCCGCGGCATTTCTATGTCTAAAGTAACAACATCTGGGTGCAAGTTAGGTATTTTTTGTAGGGCTTCTTCTCCGTTTCTAGCTGTGCCTATGACTGACATTTGGGGGTCTGATTCCAGTAAATCCGTGATGACTTTTTGCATAAGCAACGAGTCATCAACAACAAGAACTTTGATTTTATTCATAGGCACAAGCTCAGCTTGCACATGTAAAAACAAGGATAGAAATTGTTTTGGTTATTGTTCTGTGGTGGTGTCTGCTGTTTCTTTTTGGGTTTGAATCTGAAAGCCTTTTGTTGCGTCTTTCACGTTGTGTAGGTCGCCTTTTGAAACTACCTTCATGAGGTCAAGTAGAATTATCAGGTCTTTATCGTGTTTTGCAACGCCCAAAACTGCTTGTGAACCGTCGTTGATGAGATTCACGTGGTTTGACTCTATGTCTTTTTTTGGTAATGTTAAAACTTCCATGACGGAGTCAACCATTACGCCAATGGGGTGTTTATCTTGCACTATAACCATGATGCCGTTGTCTTCGTTTCCGTTTTTCGGCGTCATACCGAAGCGTTTTCTGAGGTCGATGACAGGTATAACTTCTCCTCGGAGGTTGGTTACCCCTTTAACGTATGGTGGAGCATAGGGCACAGGTGTTACTCCCTCAAAGTTTTTGACCTCTCGAACTTGGTGCACGTTAACGCCGTAGGAAACATTGTCAAGTGAAAAAGTCAACATCTGTATTTCTTCTCGGGAAGTTTTCTGCTGATCGAAACTTGTCATTGAACCTTACCTCACTTATGTGGTTCAAATAGCGTATTCAAAAAACAGTTATAATATCCTTATGAAAAGATTATACATACCTTCAATTCTTATTTTGGATCAAAGCCTACTCCTCGACCCTTTTAGTATTTTCCCCAAATGGAGCCGAGTACAGTTAGAGCAAGGGGTAGCGGATAAAACTGTTAGACTACATATTGGTTCTTGCCATTCCCACGGGAGATAGGCTGCTGTGCGAACCAGTTGTCATTCATCAAGCACCATTTTGCGTTCTCACCGTCAATTTGCAATACAAGAATTAAATCCATTTTATTCATTTTGGCGTACTCAACAAGTACGTCATAAACGTCTTGACTGATTTCCACGTTCAAATCTTGAGGTTGATTATCTGTGATTCTTCGTGCATGGAAAACTGCTTTAAGTTTATCTTTGCCTTCAGGAATTTTAACGTTAACTTTGTTGACAAAATACACGTTTTCATTGTAACTTAAGATTACGTGGCGAGCATTTTCCGATTTAACTTCAGTCTGCTCTGACATTTTGTAACCTCTTTATCGTGTGGTTGATACATCATCAGATGGCAATTAAGTAAACTTCCAGTTTTGGTAATATTTTGTTTCAACGAATATAACGATTTTTTGCAACACCAAAGGTGTGTTCTGAATGTTTAAAGATGAGCTTATGCCCTTTTCCAAAGTTATTGCGCATCTATACTGAAAGAAACATGTGAAATCAAAAGTCTCGTATAAAGCTTAGATAAGGGCAGGTGAGAAAAATGGCTGTTTAATCATGAGTTCTTTGATTTGCTAACTAGTTGGCCTACATCGAGAACTAGAACCACTTGCCCGTCTCCTAGAATTGTTGCCCCACTTATGCCTTTAAGTCCAGCAAGTGTTTCGCTGAGTGATTTGACCAAGATGTCTTGTTGTCTCAATACTGAATCCACGACAAGTCCTATCTTTGAGTTTTCGTCGTTGAGGTAAGTTATCAGTAGTTCTAAGTCTTCTTCGCATGTTGCGCTTTCGATTCCTAAAACTTTGTGTAAATGTACGACGGGTACAACTTTGTCTCTGACTAGAATAGCGTCTGTTTTACCTAAAGATTTTATTTCGCTCTTTTTGGCGCGCACAATTTCGGATACTTGACTAGTTGGTATGGCGAAAGTTTGCCCTGAATCATTTACCAAAATAGCTTGAATTATTGCTAAGGTGAGTGGAAGTTTGATTGTGGTTTTTGTTCCTTTTCCAGTTTGTGTTTCAAGGTGTACTGTGCCTCCTAGAGCGGTGATTTTAGTTTTCACCACATCCATCCCTACGCCTCTACCGCTTGTATCGGTGACTTCTTTAGCTGTTGAAAAACCTGGGAGAAAAATCATGTTGATTATCTGTTCTCTCGTCATTTTTTCTAGTT
>JBNVCD010000133.1:0-4774 GCA_050410875.1 Bathyarchaeia archaeon
TTCGGGACAGGGTGTGCTTTCTGTTTTCAGTCATGGCGATTTCTCCAACCCCAATTACGCCAATGTTGTCCCGTCTTATTTCTTCGTAATCAATTTCCTGGGAGACTACGGCTTAGGATGGTTCCTTTTAGCCGCCTCCGTAATGTCACTGGGCATCGGGGTAGCCGGCAGAAGACAATTTAAGAAAACTTTGGGGCTGGATTTGATTTACATCGTAACCATACTTGTTGTAGTCGGCGTTAACACTTTTCTGGGAGCAACGCTTAATCTTAAGTCGCCTTATAATAACGCGGTAAAATTTGATTACCAACTCTTGCCTCTCTTCAGTTTGTCAGCCGCGTCACTAGCAAGCAAGAGTCTAGCGCTGTTCTACTCTGCCAAAACAAAGAAAGGAGTCAACAGGTGGCTACTATTAACAGTTTGCGCCACAGGCATTTTTCTTCTATGCGCCGCGTTACTTGTCAACGTGCACATGGCACAACAACTTTGCAGGGCAGATTACCTTATTTTTAAAGTTGAAAGAAACGTCGATGTGGGTTACAGCCTCTTCAACTTTGACCTCGCAGCCAACAGCAACAACTTGCAGAGCTTTCAGTGGTTAGGGTTCATATTTATTCTGGCAGGATGCTCGTGGGCGTTTAGACAAAAAATTTCTGATGCCTTCCAACCGATGCAGAGGTGGATTAAAACAAAGAACGCCATGGTAAACGGAAAACAACAACAAAGGTAAGGATAAAAAGTAGAAAGTTGGAAAAGGGAGAAAGCGCGTTGAGCGCTTAAACAATTTTGCAGATGAAACCTCAAGCTTTTGAGGCTTCGACGGTTTGGAACAAGTTTTTGACAGCTTTTTGCCGTGATTTCTGGGCTAACACTTCAGCGGTGACAAAGGATAACGCTTCTTCAGGGCACCACTTGACACATTGAGGTTCGCCTTCAGCGTGGTCGGTGCAACTGTTGCAGGTGAAAACGACTTTCTTTTCAGGGTGCATGTTCATTGCTCCGAACTGGCATGCAGCTATGCACCAGCCACAGCCGTTGCAGGCGTTTTCGTCAACACGGATTATGCCGCTGTCTTCCTCTTGGCTTAAAGCGTCACGTGGGCAAGCAGCTACACATGGAGGGTCTTCACAGTGGCGGCAAGTGACGGCTAAGTTTGTGAGGGGACCTAAACGCATAGCGCGGATGCGGGACTTGTTTGGGTTGAAGGTGTTCTCGTTAACCATGGAACACGCATATTCGCAGACAACGCAGCCTATGCATTTCTCTGGGTCGGCAGTTACGAATTTTCGGTCTTGTGGGCGCACCATCTTAGTTGCCTCCTTGCTCGGCTTTTTCGACAATGTAAGCGTAGTTTTCAAGCCCTAACTCTTTAAGTTTCTCCAGTGTGGGTATGCCTTCAGCTGTCCAGCCTCTTGAAGCGTAGTAGTCATCTAAGCCAATTTGGAATTCTTCTTCGCTGACGCAGACGCCTTTGGCGGGACCTTCATCTGGAACAGGGACGTTCTTTATCTTCCACGGTAAGGTGTCGTATTTTCTTGTGCCTTTGCCTTCTCTTATGTTGAAGAGGCGGGCGAGGTTTTCGATTCTGTCGCCGGCTTTTGCCAGTTCTTCGGGAGTCATAGGTATGCCTGTTGCCAGCGTGTAGTAGTTTGCGAGGTCTTTCCAGCCGTCATAGTAGGTGCCTCGGGAGAACTTGCATACAATAAGCGAGTCGATGATGTTGTACATTTTGCTTTCGTCGGTGATCATTTTGCCGCGTCCAGGTTCAATCTTAAAGCGGTTAACTTTTCCTTTGACGTCGGGGGAGTAAGCGCCGTTTCTCAGGTGGCAGGCTCCACGGAACGCAACGCTGAAACCAAGCGCCGCAGTCTTCAAAGTTCGCAGGTCGTAACCTGGAAGTTCTAAACCTTTGATGTGGCACGCGTACTTGGGGGCGTCGCCGCCAATTAGCTCAGCTGCTTTTGCAACACCCTCAGCTAAAATGTTGCCCAACCAGCCTTCACGTTTGCCGATCTTGTGGATAATTGCGATAAGTGCCTCAGCGTTTCCGAAATTGAGCTCTATACCGTCGGTTTGCTCCTTTGTTATTATACCGTGCTCGTAAAGATCCATGGCGAAGGCAACAACTACGCCTATTGATATGCCATCCATGCCGTACTCGTTTACTATGCGCATGGCTTCTATTATAGCGTCTAACCGGTCGATACCACAGAGGGGACCCATAGACCAGAGGCATTCAAACTCCAGTCTTGAAGTGGAGCCCTTGTAGGGTCCTTCTGGGACAACAGCAATGTGGTCGCAGCGCATACCACATGTTGCGCAGCCCACAATCTTTTTGACGTAGTGTTCATTGAGGTATTCGCCGCTGACTTTGTGGGCGCCTTCAAAAGTCGCGTTTGTCCAGTTCCTCGTTGCTAAAGCGGAAAGTGAGTTCAAGACCAAAACGTTCTCGGGAGTGCCGAGGGTTTTGTATTTTTTGGTTGCTGGGCCCTTCATGCGTTCATGGATGAGTTTGACAAATTCTCTAAAACCATTCATGTCCGCGACGTTAACATCTTTAGTTCCTCTCACCGCGACAGCTTTCAGATTTTTGGAACCCATAACTCCGCCCATGCCGCTGCGCCCAATGGCGCGGAACTCGTCGTTGATTATGGCTGCGAAACGGCAGAGTTTTTCTCCAGCTTCACCAATGGCGGAGACACGGATGTAAAAGTCTCCCAGTTCTTGCCTGATGGTCTTATCAGTGTGCCCAACAGTGGCATACTTCAAATGCTCCGCATTCATGATTTGGACTTTGTCATCATCAATCCACAGGTAAGACAGCCTTGGAGCTTTACCCGTGATTATTACTGCGTCATAACCGGCCCGCTTCAAGTCAGGACCAAAAAAGCCGTGTGCCTTAGCTTCGCCTACACCTCCTGTGGAAGGCGATTTGGAAACGACGGCGTAGCCGTTTCCAGCGGTTGGACCCATCGTGCCGCTGAGTGGCCCCGTCAAGTAGATAAGTGGGTTATCTGGGTCATAAGCGTCAGTGCCGGGTTTTGAATTGTCCATAAGGAGCTTGATGCCAAGCCCGATTCCTCCGATGTATTGTTTAGCCATTTCCTCAGGTAATGGCTCGGTGCTTATCTGCCCAGTGGTTAAGTTAACACGCAATATTTTTCCAGCGTATGAATACATTAGTTTTTACCTCTATACGTGTTGGTTTAGTATAGGCAGGTGAAACAGATATAAACCTAATGGAATGGTGACGGCGAAACGCATGTTTAGCGGTCTGGGCGCCTTATTCGAGCAACTTTTTTAGCACTTTAACAATTTTTTCTGCGGCTTTTTCAACTTCCACAGTTAACCCTTCGCCGAAATCAAAGTTTTTCGGTTCAATCAGAAGTAAAGCCAGTTTTCCACCGCTCATTTTTGTTATGTACTCGCAGAAAACTCTCAAAGGCAGCATATGCGTTGATATTGCAGGGAAATTGGTGACTTTTTCGGCGTCAAAGAGGCGTACTTCACCGGGCGCTAAATTCATCATGGCGGCGTCTATTAGGAGTATATGAGAAGGTTTAAGCTCGATTATTTCGTCCATAAAACTTTCAGGCACGGTTTCGCATTCAATTAGATGCACGTTTTTAGAAACTTGGCCTTGAAGGTCTTGGACAATTTTTACGCCGACAAAATCATCAAAACGTATTGGGTTCCCGATGCCAGCTATAACCACAGTTTTAGAGTTTTTTAGCCAACGGGTTAATTCATCCTCAAAGTCATATGGCGCACAAGCCAAATAAAACACACAACTAAAAAAGAAAGAAAAGTTTACCGTTGGAGTGTTTGGATTAGCTTCTTGTTGCTATCGAAGACTTCAACGGTTAGGGGCATTTGACCAACAGCAAAGTGTGTAGCGCATCCGAAGCAGGGGTCGTATGCTCTGAAGGCCATTTCTACTTTGTTGAGTATTCCCTGGTCAACTTTACCGCCGTGAATGAGTCCCTTTGCGGCATCGCGGATGCTCATGCATATGGCGGGGTAGTTGTTGGTTGTGGCAACGATCATGTTGACGTCTTTAACGAGGGCGTCTTTGTCTAAGACGTAGTGGTGAATGAGGGTTCCTCGTGCGGCTTCAACGATGCCTACGCCTTCGCCGGGCGCGCCTGGTTTGTTGCGAACTTGGGTGCTTGTTATTTCTGGGTCTTTTGCAAGTTGGACTGCTCGTTCTGCAGCGTAAAGTAACTCGATTAGTCGTGCCCAGTGGAACGCAAGAGTACCATGGACAGGTTTGCCTAATGTTTTGAACATGACTTCGTATTCTGCTTGTGCAAGCGGGGTTGCCATGCCGTCTGCAGCGTTAAGTCTTCCAAGTGGGCCAACACGGTAAACTCCACTGTCAGCGCCATAAGCTAAACCCTTCCAATCGATTTTCTTGAGGTAGGGGAATTTGGCGTATGTCCACTCTTCGACGTGCTCTGCAATGTGGTTGAGGTAGTCTTTGGACTCGAACCTGACGAATTCTTTGCCTGAAGGGTCAACAACGCGGATTTTGCCATCGTAGAAGTTGACGTTGTTTTTGTCGTCAACAGTGCCCATGTAGTAGGTCTTCATCGTGTATGCGTCGCTTTTGATCATGTCAACGTATTTGCTGTTGCCTAGTACTATGTCGTGGAAAATTTTCAAGGAGAACTTGGCAAATTCAACGCTGGATTTCGCCATTTTCTCGATTTCTTGTCTGTTCTCCTCGCTTAAAGGTTTAGAGATGCCGCCGGGTAAACCGCAAACTGGATGG
>JBNVCD010000134.1:0-3126 GCA_050410875.1 Bathyarchaeia archaeon
TATGTTAGGTGCAGGCTTAACCGCTGCTCTGTTGGTTGGTGTGCTTCAGTTCGTTTTCAACATAACCGTGGCCTTCAGCGCTTGGATGACTGCTGGTGACCCACTGAACGCAGCCTTCTTGACAATGCTTCCAATGATAATCTTAGGCATCATTGCTCCAATAGTGGCTAAAGTCATGACTTGGTACGGCATCGCGCCGATGAGACATTAAACAACTCTTTTTCCCTTTTTTCATTTTCACACGCTTTTTAATTATAAACGGTGGAACTTTACGTTTTTATACATAGATTCAGCTTTTTAGCCTCTTCATGAAGGCTTTGGGCTGAAGTACGGGTTTGTATTTTTTGGGTTTGAGCTAAATACGGCAAGCTCTAAAATCTTCTAAAAGCTCGACCTGAGGTACAACGCTGAAGATTTAGTTATAAATTTGTCGCAAAATCGTGCTGATGGCCTTTTAAAGTAGTAGGTTTCTCAAAAATCAGAAAAAGGTTTTATGAGGAGGGCGCTTTTTGAGCGAACTCCCAGGCTATGTTGCCTTTCCAAACTTCGCCTTCTTTAGTTATGCGAATTTCTTTGGCGTCGATTTCAATCAAACCTTTTTCTTGGAGATTTTTCAGCTGCTGTGGGAAAACATCTTCAGGGAGTTTGCCAAACTTTTCCCTGAATTCTATCTTGCTTACGGGTAACCGCAGATAGAGCCTGCTCATTTCGCGGCTCATCATTTCTTCGTCAGTAGACTCGGACAATTTCTGGATGGGCAATTTCCCGTCCCTTACTGCCGCCATGTACGCGTTTATATCTTCAAGATTGCTATACGAGAACCGCTGCAAGTAACCCATAAAGCAGCCTGCACCCGTAGTTAATATTCCACCCCATGGCCAGCCGTTGAGGCAGTTTTCTCGCATGTGCCATTCAACTCGCGAGAAGCGGTCATGACCGACAGCTTTGTAGCCTGCTTCGGTTAGCATCTTGTAAGCGGTAAGATACATTTGTTTTTCATATTCCGCGTCACCTTGGGGTGGCGAAATGCCTTTCTTGATCATAGTTTCCAGTGGTGTGCCTGGATCAACATGCAAAGAGTAGGCGTCAATTTCAACGTCCAATTCTATGGCTTTCTTTAGCGTGTTTACCCAACTTTCCATGGTTTGCCCCGGCAAGTTGTACATAAGATCCACGCAAACACACAAGCCCAACTTCCTGGCGTGACGAATGGCTTTCTCGACTTCGGCGGCGCTGTCGGGTAAGCAGAGCATCTTTCGGAGTTTGTCATCAAAGGTCTGAGCTCCCATATCCATTTGATATACTCCATAAGCAGCGAGTTTGTCAATTTTGCTCAGCGCCAATGTCTTTGAAGAACCTGTGACTTTGATGAAGTATTCTTTGCTTGTGGTAAAGCGTTTTTTACAGAAGTCAATGAGGTCAATAATCTGCTCCGCTGAAAGCACGCTGGGTGTTCCACCGCCTAAAACTATCTCGTCAAACACGCTGGTTTTCACATACTTAGTTTTTGCATACATATCCAACTCTTTTTTGAGCAATTCAAGATAAGGTTCCAGTTTAACTTTGCTTGAAGCTGTTGTTGGGAAATAGCAGAATGCACAGCGGGAGTCACAAACCGAAATCCACGGTTGCAACTCCATAAGTCTGCCTGTAGTGTTTTCGGTATTTAAAAATTCGAGGAACGCCTTGTAAGTTTCAGGTTTAATCTCTGGGTAATCCCTGTACGTGTAGGGCGGCCAGTTAGTTCTCTGCTCATAAGCTTCTTGTTTAGTTTGTGGGTGGGCATTTTTTGTCATGCCTAAATCCTCAATTTCAGTTTCCAAAAAAGGGTTAGTTGTGTAATAAAGTTTCTGCTAATTAGTTCAAGTCTCACATAAGAAAATATGCTGAGTTGATTTTTAGGTCTTCTGTTTGCTTTAGCCACTTTTGATTGTGCCAAATTGTTTAAATCGTTTCTACTCGTTTTTCGTTACTTTTTATCGAGGCTCGGGTTGCTACATGTTTGTCTGCCTTACTAAAAGCGCTGTTTTAGACTGTTTTTCTGTTTCTTAAAAATAAAATCTTTGAACCCTTTATTGCATAAACTTAAGTACATCTACTAAGAAACCAGATTTTCGTAAAAACGGCGAGGCTAAGCAATGGAAAATCGTTCAGCATGGATATTTAAAGCGAGTTTGTTCTTTGTTGCGTTAGCTTGGTTTTCTTTTACAATGTACAAGTTCGGTGCAACTGTTCTCAACCTGACTGATGTGCCTGTCACAGATATGCCTGGTTCCATTGGTTTTGGCTTCCGTGCATCCGCCAGCTTCATCGCCCTAGTAGTTTCAATGTTCTACTTGGCTAGAAAAGAATTCTCTACAACAGAATTAGTTACTTCGCTTAGATGGATAGCTGCACTTGAAGCCGTCTACTGGTTGCTGTTCCTTCCTGCTGGTTTCTGGGGTTTCAATTTCCAGAGCGTTCTTTACTCCAGAGAATTCTTCATAATAGAAGCGGGGTTGCCATGCCTCTTACAAGCTATAATCATGCCTGCCGTTCTGATGATTTTATTTTTCAAGTTAAGCCCAGCTAAATCACCTGTCAAAGTAATACCGTGGGCGCTTGTTGCTCTAGCTTCATACCTTTTTGTTTTCTGGTTCAATTATACGTCGCAGTGGTGGAGCGAAATCTACCTGCACGGTACCGAATTTATCCTGTCTTCACCCAGATACGCCTTAGAGTTCGTTCTTACGGCAGTAGGACTCTTTTTGATTACTGTTTACGCGGTGGTCTACGCAAGAAATTCTTTTAAATTGAAAACATTAAACGATTTTAACATTCAAAAAGCAGGTGTAATTTTGACGGCGCTGGGGTTATACTTTGATGTGATCTTGGTTTTGTGGTTTCTGTTTGGCCGCTCTGCCATTTTGACAGTTTGGCCAACGTTTGCAGTTTTACACAACGTAGATTTGTGGATGGCTGCGTTGCCCTTAATTGGCTTACTGTTAATTTTTACCAAAAAGAGGTAAATTTGAATTTGAAGATTAGTGGAACTTTGATAAGATCCGCCACAGCATATAGTTAACAGCAGTTCGCGCCATAATCTTGCTGTAAAAGTTGCCCTTCAAATAACCCTTAGAGAACTGT
>JBNVCD010000134.1:3136-4761 GCA_050410875.1 Bathyarchaeia archaeon
GTAGAAGCTATTATAGAATTTTGTCCGCATTTTGCTGTATTCTTCTGAAGGCAAATCTGGGTTCTCAAAAATCGGGTTCATAGTGTTATACTTTGTCCAATCATTAGTCATCTTCCAGCCGTTCTTTTCCACCAAAGCCCGTAACTCCGTTCCCGGGTACGGTGTGGCTATACATAGCCATGCGTCATCCGGTTCAATTCGGCGCATCAAATCCATGGTTTGCTGCATTGTCTCTTTAGTTTCTCCTGGATAGCCAATAATAGTGGAAACTGCAACGAATAGTCCTTCTTTTTTTGCCCACTTTATGGCTTTTTCAGCCTGAGATAACTCAAATTTTTTGTGCACCGCATCAAGGATTCGTTGGCAGCCTGACTCAATCCCGAAGGAAACCTCGTTACAACCTGCTTTACGCATTTTAGCTAAAATCTCTTCAGAAACTGTGTCCACGCGGGTTTGGCAGCCCCACGGCAAATTAATTTTACGGTTAATCATCTCATCACATATGGCGATTATGCGTTTCTTATCCAAAGTTAAAGTGTCATCATGGAAGCTTATGCCCTCGGCACCGTACTCTGTTTTGAGCCACTCTAATTCGTCAACCACGTTTTTTGGGCTGCGGGCACGAAATTTTGCACCGAAAATTTGGCTAGCAACACAGAAGCTGCATTGAAATGGACAACCCCTACTGGTCATTATAGGAAGGAATGTTTTACCCGTAATCTTGTACTTGTTCATCGGTAGGAATTTGTAGGCGGGTCTGGGGAGAGCATCCAAATCCTCTATGAACTCTCGATTTTCCGTCTTAACAATTTGCCCTTTACTTCTAAAGGTTATGCCTTTAGTTTTGGGCAGACTTTTTGGGTCAGCGTTGTTCTGAGCCAACTCCAGAAGCGTCATTTCGCCTTCACCCCGCACTACAATATCCACAGCTTTCTCTTCGCTTAGAATCTGGTCATCTGCGAAGGTAGCGTGTGGACCCCCCATAATGACTTTACTGTTGGGGCATACCTCTTTTGCTACTCGTGCAGACTCTAGCGCTGACGGTATGGTTGCAGTCATAGATGCTATGCCGACGAGGTCAGGTGAAAACGAAGTAAGTTCCGACTTCAGGTTCTCCTGTGTAAAGTCACAGGCGGGGCAATCTATCACCTTTACTTCGTAACCATGCTGATCCAAAACAGCTGCTAGATAACTCAAACCTATAGGTGGAAAAAGTGGGTGATGATATGCTCTTTCAACATGAGGTGCCGTTACAAGAGCAATTTTTGGTTTTCTGTTATTTGCCATTTTTCTTCCCGCTTAATAGTAACTTGTTCTGTTATCTGTTCCTGAAGCATTACTTCCATTGGAAAGGTTGACTGATTTGACGTTAAACTCGTTTATAAGGTTTGAGAATCCACTCAAAAATAAACTCCTTCCTATTTTGCTGTTCTAGGCGATTTTCGGCTTCCAAAAACCTTTTTCCGTTATTTTTTATTAAAAAAGGTGTTGCCCTACAAGATGGTGCAGCGTTAAAATTAGTTTGGCGTAAAACTATATATCTTAACAACCAGTATATTCCAAAAGTTCACTTGGAGAAAACATGGTTTGCTGCAATGTCTCGAAGTTTCCAAAACGTTTGGCGG
>JBNVCD010000135.1:0-481 GCA_050410875.1 Bathyarchaeia archaeon
TGTTAACTACATCAACTTTTAATGCTGAACAGTTAAAACAACTCTACAGATGTGCCGTCGAAGAACCAAACTTGCCTGCCTCAAAAAGTGACTTAATTAAATGTCCTGAGTGCGGCGAAGAAATCCTCATGATACCTACAGTCCACGTTATGAATGTTGCTATTGAAAATCATGTTCGCCGCCACAAAGCTCAACTAAAAACCGACTCGGTTAAACGCCAACAAACTGCCCTCAAAATCAAGCTCTCTCTCACCCTGCAAGTGCTTCAACGTGCTTGCCATCTTCAAAAATCCTGACGTCAACTGACGCATTTTACAAAGAGGCGCCTTTTCTATTGACCTGCTGTAGAAGCAGTCGGGGTGGGGGCGTCATTGTGTGTTGGCTACCAAACAACCATCCGTAATCGAGGAGAAAGGAGAAGGCTTCGAGAACGGAAAAAGTCTTTTTTGGTGGTTTGGTGTGCATTCAACCTCCGACGCCC
>JBNVCD010000135.1:491-3342 GCA_050410875.1 Bathyarchaeia archaeon
TGCATAAAAGGGTTGCGTATTTTTAATCAACAAGGCCTTCAGCTTATAGCAAGTGTGCCTTCCCAAATCATTCTTTCAGGTGTTGCTAGTTGCCTGCTGAGCCACGTTTTCAAAAGCCCACTTACACAGGGTATTTCACCTTTATAAATAAGCAATTGGTTGTTTTTGAGCGCAGTTGCTTGAAAAGTTTTTTCTGTCTCATTATAAGTGAAAGATACTGTTTGCGCCTGCGTTGCTCTTGCCTGAAAGTCTACCCACTGACTACAATGAAGCACAAACGTAACAGAATTTTGCGTGCCAACTTGCGGCGCCGGCGCTTTTTCGCCGCCAGCAGTTAAAGCCGTAGTCGGTTGAGTTTGGTTAAGTGATGGATTTAACTGTGATGGAGTTAACTGCTTGAGTAGTGTTGTGACCTGGGTTTGTAGCCCAGTTATTTTATCTTCTACTTTTGCAACTTTCTCGCTTAACTCGCCTGAATCCCCCAAATTGCCTGCAACAGTACCCAATTCGCTTATAAGGTGGTCTAGATCTTTTTCGTGCTCCTTAAGAACGTTAACTATAAAATCTAAAGCCTCTAATGCCTCATCTTTTGATGGTGGTTTCTCTGACATTTCCCGCTTCAGTCCTCTTGCATGCTCTTATGCAACATACTTTAAATAAACGTGACGCATTCAAAAAATATATTACTAAAAATGTGTAAACATACTAATTTAGAATATTACACCTGTCTTCATAAACCTGTGAATTCTTTCAACACTACCTCTAAATGCTGCTTACTAACAAATAATCTCTTGTCTGTCCATTTTCCCTACACACGAAAACTCCCTTTTTGTGACGCTAAAATCCGAAACTTTTTCTCTGTTATATAAACGACCTGACAAAAAGAAAAAGTACCGCACGGCGTTTTAATTTAAGCAAATTTCGAAGGCAACAGCTTGCTCCGTTCAAGTTTTATTCCATGCCGCCTCAAACTCCTCAGGCGACATAATATTTGCGCTTGCCAAACGTTGACGAAAATGGTCACGGGCACATGGGTCTCTTACGTGGGCACGGTAAACTTCTGTTAAAAGGTAAACCGTCATACTCAAAGACACCGGTTTTTCAGCCATGGCAGTTAATTCTTTTGAGACACTACACAAATCTTCGTAAACTGCGTCAGGTAACTTGAGCATCTTCACCATTTCAGATAAACACCCCAAAATTATTCTTGTTGCCACCAAGGTTTAACTGTTGTTATTCAAAAACAGCAGCACCGCCGTTTTTATCAACTCACAGTAGTGTGCCGCCAAATTTAACGCTTGCATATCTCGCTACTGATTTTGATTAGCTAATTAACTGACAAAAAGACGTAACTATAAGAAAAAAGATTTGTTGCTACGAGAAGGAGTTGGATAAGTCAGGGTGAAAACATCCTCGATTTAGAGTTTCACGATTTGAGCATGGGGCACGCCTTCAATTTCTAGCACTGCCTCAGGATGCACATAACCTTTAGCGATTGCTTGATCTACACAGCATTTACCCACCATGTTCACAATGGTGGAGTTTTCAATCATGTCCACTGCCTCTTCCACGGTCAGTTTACCGCCGTTGTAGAACTCTTGTTTTATGTGAAAAACAATTTTGCCTTGCTTCAAAGTTTTGCCCAAAAGATCTGCATCGCAGATGGCTAAGAGTACGTTGCCCCCAACTTTTTTGAGGTTAACATACACTTCCACGTTACGAAACCTCTACAACTGCTTGATGGATGATCTAGCGCCGCATGCGTTACAAACCAAGAAGGCAAGCCGTTTTTCTTTGGAGATTGTTGTGTCTGGACGCTTGCAAACTGGGCAAACAACAAATTCTTCCATGTACCTCTGCAGGAGCCTCTCAAACGTATCACGTGGGAATTTTCCTTGAAAAATCGCTCGACCCTCATGATACGTCGCGGCGGTTGCCATTTCACGGGTCAAAAATTTAAGAATGTGCTGGGGGTCACGATTCACTATCTCTGCGACATCTTTAAAATTTGAAATTGTTGTGCGCATCCCCACTGTGGAGACAAGTAGCTTGGGCACTTCTAATCTTTCATGCTTCAAAGCCACTTCAGGCACTTGGGCGCGCGCCCGCTTTAGCAACTCGTTGTAATCATAGTTCATGCATTTTCACACTGACAAACCATGAAACAACATAGTATTTAAAACTTCTAATCATGAAACCTGAACCGCTCATCCATCAAACATAAAAGGAGCCACTGAAACCAATATTAGCTTGAATTTCACATTGCTAATATCCGTTAGCGCAAAAGAGGAAACTCCTTGACCCAAGAAACCAAATCCAGTGAACTCGCAACAATAAACCACCAGATTGACGCTATTAAAGAACAACTCCGCAAAATCAACAACGACATAATCCAACACGTAGAGAAACGTGACAAACTCAATCAGCAGGTTCAGGTGCTTCGCCAGGAAATCGCAGAATGCAAAAAGGAACGCGACGCCCTCAACGAAAGCGTGAAAACATTAAAACAGAAACGCGACGAAATGAGGGAAAAAATCCGCCCATACATTGAAGAAATAAAAGTTCACAGCGAAAAAATCCGCGAACTAAAAGAAAAGCGAACAGGCAAAAAACGGCATGAACTTCAAAAGCAACTGGACGCCATAGAATGGAAGATAGCAACAACCTCTCTGGATTTACAGGAAGAAAAAAGGCTAATAGATCAAGTTAAACAACTGGAAACCCAGCTAATTGTTTACAAAAAAATTGATCAGCACAACAAGAAAATCAGCGAAATTAAATCTGAACTCAAAAGTTACCAGCAGCAAGCCGACGCCTTCCACAAAGAATTAACTGAAAACGCAAAAAGAAG
>JBNVCD010000135.1:3352-4673 GCA_050410875.1 Bathyarchaeia archaeon
AGAAGCCAAGAGTTACACGCAAAGATGCAGTTGAAATTCGCTGAGCTTTCAAAGATGCGGGATGAAGCAACAAACCTGCATGTACAATACCTTCTAGCTAAAGAGCAAATTAAGCCGTTACATGACCAGCTTACCCAACTTGTAGAGCAGCGAAAGGCGCTGCAGGACGCTTTAAGAGAGGAATTTGAGAAAACTAAGAAAACCAAGGAACAAGAAATCAAAGACAAACTGGGTTCGCAGGCACGCGAAAAACTGCAACGCGGCGAAAAACTAGATTGGCAAGAATTCCAGCTTATGGTTGGCGCTGGAAGCGATGAACCTGAAACGGAAGATTAAAACTTAACTAGTCGTTAGCTTTACTTATAGGAAACAGAAAGCTGATGACTGAAAGGACTGAAGGGCAAGCAGGCCAGAAAAAGATTCTAATTCTTTGTGTTGACAGGGACGGCGATCTCAGCGCTAAAGCAGGCATAAAAACGCCTTTGATAGGGCGAACCGCCAACCTAGACGCCGCTGTGGCGCTTGCTCTTAAAGACTCTGAAGAACCTGACGCTAACGCCATGTTTGAATCCGTCAGCCTCTACGACCGCCTCACAAACGATAAAAAACCTGACGAAATCTTCGAAGTAGCCACAATTTGTGGCTCCGAATTAGGCGGAGTAGGCGCAGACAGAAAACTTGTTTCCGAATTAAATACCGTTTTAGGCTGCTTTGACGCCGATGAGGTAATACTGGTTACAGATGGTTACTCTGATGAAGCAGTCCTGCCGCTGGTTGAATCCCGTGTCCCAGTTTCATCAGTGCGGCGTATAGTTATCAAGCACAGCGAGTCAATTGAGGAAACAGCTGCTCTTTTTTCGCGTTACCTAAAACTTCTAGTGGAAAACCCAAAGTACTCGCGTATAGTTCTAGGTCTTCCAGGATTTCTTTTTTTAATCTGGGGCATACTAGCCTACTTCGGCGTGGTTAACTACTATGCTATAGCGATTTTGCTTGTACTGGGCGTTTTTATGCTTATCAAAGGCTTTGGCGTTGACAGATCAGCCCGCGACCTCTACAAGTGGGCTAAAGACTACACGCCACCGCCTTTGCCTGTTCAAATTGCAAACTACACTACCATAGCAGGCGTTTTATGCATCGCTATTAGCGTCTACTCAGGCTACACAAACAGCTTGGAGCGAGTTACTCCTACACCTGCCGATTTGGGTGCATGGATCGGTATCTTGCCTGTCCTTTCAGGGTACTTCCTTAAAGGAGCTATAGACCTAATTGTTGTGGGGATAGCTACAATACTGTTTGGCAGGGGCATTAGGCTCTATTT
>JBNVCD010000136.1:0-582 GCA_050410875.1 Bathyarchaeia archaeon
GGAGCAGCAACACGTTTTCAGAGATTTTGGTGGCGTGATCAGCAGTTCGCTCTACAGCTTTAGCTATAAGCCTGTATCCAAGGCAGTTACGTGGATTGTCCAACCCAACTTCTTTAATTATACGCGGATTTGAAATGGCCATTTTTAGTAGCCTTATGATGTATAAGCCAAAACGGTTTACTTCTCGGTCAGTTTCTATCACCGCTTTTGCGGTGAGGTAATCTAAATTCTTTAGGGCTGCTATCGATTCTTTATGCATTGATACCGCGATTACAGCCATTCGACTCAGTGCACTTTTAACGCTGAGTTCAGGGTAATTAAGTAGAACTTGTAAGGTCAAATCTATAGGTGTGTCCGTTACAATTTCAGTTCCCACAAGATAGTTTCGAGCAAAATTTTTCAGTTGATTTCGCAGTTTTGTTGATAACTGTTGCTGATTTTGAGACTTTAAATGTAATACGTTATATCCAACTATGTAGGCGGATATTACTTTACGTATAACGGCTTCTGGCAGTTCGTTTGTGGCAACTTTTATGAATGCCTCTTCTGGTTTTTCTTTTTTGACAATTTGAGGTGGCAGTA
>JBNVCD010000136.1:592-4670 GCA_050410875.1 Bathyarchaeia archaeon
TGCCGTCGTCTCCTTCATGAAGAGTTAGGGGACTGCCTTTTTTCAGTTGATTTCGAGTCACCCAGTCTTTGGGTAGGGAGATTATGTAGGTTGAGCCGCCTGTCATCTGCAGTTTTCTGTGCTCGTTGCCTTGGTGTGGAGTTATTTTGGTCAAATCAGACTACCTTCTATAACGCTCATTTATGTATTATATGCCACCTCTATATATACTATAAAGTTTACGTGGGGCAACTATAAAATTAGCTCTTGAAATGTAGATGTTGATAAGAGGTAAAAATATGGAAACTGCCTACAAATTAATTGCTGTAGTTGCAATTGTAATAGTGATTGCAGGTGCATTAGGCTACACTTACCTGTCTCAACAACCTTCTGAGGCTATCTCCACGCCGACTGAAGTGCATACACCTGCACCAACAGAATCAGCCACGCCATCACCCACCACTACCCAGACATCCACTCCTACTATGCCTTCACCATCCCCATCAAATACACCTTCCCCCAACCTTACAACTGCCCCATCAACACCATCTGCTCCTACTTCTACACCATCTGCTCCTACTCCTACACCATCTGCTCCTACTTCTACACCTACTCCTACGCCTGCTTCAACACCTGGACCTGCTACACTCAACGGCGCAGGGGCAACTTTTCCACACCCCTTTATCAACGCTACCATAGTACAATATACCACACAAGTCCGCACAAACGTCCAAATTAACTACCAAGCCGTAGGTAGCGGCTCAGGAATATCCTCATTTACTGCCAAAACGGTTGACTTCGCATGTACAGACGCAGCGTTAACTGCTTCGCAACGCGCTGCTGCTCCAAACGCCGTCCACATTCCAGAGACAATAGGCGCCATTGTCATAACCTACAATTTGCCCGGTGTTACCTCAGGTTTAAAATTAACGGGTATAGTGATTGCCCATATATACTTGGGAACAATTACCAAGTGGAACGACCCTGCCATAACTTCCCTAAACCCTAATGTTGCTTTACCGAATAATGCTATAGTGGTAGTTCGTCGATCTGACAGTTCAGGCACCACTAACTGGTTCACCAAATATCTGAGTTTGGTAAGTACTACTTGGGCTACTCAAGTTGGAAGCGGCAACACAGTTCAGTGGCCAGGTGTGACTATAGGTGCAAGTGGAAACTCCAATGTTGCAGCCACAGTAAAGCAAACCCCCTACGCAATAGGATACATCGAGTTAGCCTACGCCCTACAAAACAACATGCCTACTGCTGCAATTCAAAATCCAACAGGCAACTTCGTGCAACCCACGTTAGCTTCCTCCACCGCCGCAGCTGAATCTCTTCCAACAAGCGGTTTGCCAGCAGGTAACGGTGACTGGTCAAGTGTAAGCATACTCAACGCGCCAGGCGCACAAGCCTATCCCATAGTTGTACCAACATATATGCTTCTGTATCAAGAACTCAACGTTATCCCAGGCATGACATGGGACAAGGCCAAGCAACTCGTAGACTACATCTGGTATGTTGTCCATGACGGGCAACAATTGGCTGCCAACCTCCAATATGCAGCGCTCCCTTCAAACTTGGTGCAAATCAACGAGGCAACCTTGCGTTCGATAACTTTCAACGGTCAACCTTTGATGACTAACTAAAACCCCACTTTTTTGTTCATATGCCAAAAATACTGAGTGCGCACGTCATGAAAATAAAGATAACAGGCGATAAAATATTCAAAATTATGGCGGGAGCCATGGTTTCTTCTGCTGTTGTAATTCTATTTTTAAATGTTTACGTTTTGACCACTGGGTCTACGTTGGTTTTGCAGCGTTATGGCGTGGACTTTTTAACTGGAACTAACTGGAATCCCGTTGAAGGCAGAGAATCCTTTGGGGTTCTCCCTTATATTCTTGGAACTTTGGTGACATCAGCAATTGCGCTGGCGGTCGGCGTCCCTTTAAGTTTGGGTATTGCGATTTTTCTTGTAGAAATGGCTCCAAGAGCAATAAGGGTGCCAGTTTCATATTTAGTTGAACTGCTTGCCGCAGTTCCCAGCGTAATTTACGGTTTGTGGGGGCTTTTTGTGCTTCGCTTCTGGATTCTCAACTACATAGAAATACCTGTTAACAGTAGTTTAGGCTGGATTCCCATATTTAGCGGTACACCGTTTGGTTTGGATCTTTTTACCGCAGGCATCATATTGGCAATAATGATAATTCCTACGGTGGCTTCAGTTTCAAGAGAAGTAATCAGCGCAGTTCCTGACTCAATTCGTGAAGGTGCTTACAGTATTGGAGCAACAAAATGGGAAGTCATTCGCCACTGGGTTCTAAATTATGGTCGCTCAGGCATATTTGGGGCAGTAATTTTGGGTTTAGGGCGAGCTGTAGGAGAAACTATGGCGGTGACAATGGTTATAGGTAACGCGGTTGGTCCAATGGCTATGCCTTCTTCTCTTTTTAGACCTGGACAAACCTTGCCTTCGCTTATTGCAAACGGCTTCTTAGAAGCTCCAACTCCCATAGAAAAATCCGCCTACATTGGAGCAGGGTTAGTTTTGCTTCTAATCAGTTTAGTCATAAATATAATTGCCCACGTCATGGTTACCCGAGTTTTGAAGGTTAAAGGAGGCGCAGTGGAGTAATGGTTGACGCTTATCGCTTTAGAAAATTCAAAGACCGCTTTTTCTTTGTTCTCTGCCTTCTTTGCGTTTTAATAGCAATCGTGCCCTTGGCAAGTATCCTCTATGAAGTAATCTCACGAGGCGCCTCTCAGATTAACTTTCAGTTTTTGACAGCTAACGGTTTAGAAGGTGGAATTGGTCCATCTATACAAGGCACTTTAATCTTGATTGGGTTGACCAGCATAATAGGCGTACCTGTAGGTGTATTTTCAGGAATTTACCTAGCAGAATTTGGCAACAACAAGTATGCTTCTGCCATGAGAACAATTAACGATATCCTAACAGAGTTTCCATCTATAGTTGTGGGAATAACCGCGTTCAGCATAATTGTTATCGGCGTGACAGGAACTTTCTCACCTTTTGCAGGCGCCATTGCACTTTCTTTTATGATGATTCCTATAGTGGCAAGAACAACTGAGGAATCCCTAAAGCTGGTTCCCACATCAGTTCGTGAAGCTTCTTTAGCTTTAGGAGCACACACTTGGAGAACAACCTTAAGCGTTGTGTTGCCTGCTGCGCGTCAAGGCTTAGTTACAGGTGTACTTTTGGCTATAGCTCGAATTGCAGGAGAAACTGCCCCCATCTTACTTACGATAATGGGTAACAGCTACTTTTTCCAAGGTTTAAACCAACCGATGGATGCACTTCCCCTGAGAATCTTTTTGAATTCTCGCCAGCCTTCTCCTGAAATTCAAGCACAAGCATGGGGCGCAGCCTTAGTTTTAATTTTGATAGTTTTGTCTCTCAACATAGGTGTGCGGTTAGTTAGCAGTAGACAGTTCAGTCGTAGGAGGCACAAATAAAAAATGAGCACTACACAGAAAATGCAAACTATAAACTTGAATGCATGGTTCGGGTCTAAGCATGTATTAAAGGACATCAACTTGTCAGTAAGGGCAAATGCAGTTACCGCCATCATTGGTCCTTCAGGATGCGGTAAATCTACCCTTATTCGAACTTTCAATCGTATGCATGAATTGGTGCCTACAGCCAAGATTGCTGGGCAGGTGCTTTTAGACGGCAAAAACATTTATGCAGACGACGTGGACCCGGTTCAAATTCGTAGACGCGTCGGCATGGTTTTTCAAAAACCCAACCCTTTCCCCACAATGTCCATATACGATAACGTAGCTGCAGGTTTGAAGTTAACTGGTGCAAAGAAGGGCAAAGACTTAGACGATGTTGTGAGGCGTAGTCTTGAACAGGCAACACTGTGGGATGAAGTCAAAGATGACCTGAAAAAACCCGGAACAAGCATTTCTGGTGGACAACAGCAAAGACTATGCATTGCCCGGGCGATTGCGTTGCAGCCTGAAGTTATACTCATGGATGAACCTTGCTCAGCGTTAGATCCCATTGCCACTGCAAAGATTGAAGAACTTGTGGTCAACTTGAAAAATGATTATACCGTGGTGATTGTAA
>JBNVCD010000137.1:0-4639 GCA_050410875.1 Bathyarchaeia archaeon
CGTAGCCAAAGGCGCTGAGTTGGTTTGGGAGAGAAACTATGGTGGAGGTGGCGATGACAGATGTTTTTCTGCGGCGACTGCCAAAGATGGCTATGTTTTTGTTGGTTCATCTACCTCTTTTGGAAGCGGGGAAACTTTTGGGTGGGTTGTGCGCGTTGACGCCGAAGGCGAAGAACTTTGGAATTGGACTTTCAAAGTTGGGTTTGGCGCTGAGTTTAGGCAAGTGCTAAACGTGGATGATGGTTTTCTGCTTTTAGGCAACGTGTTTTCTGCTTCAGGCAAAACCTCTGGGTTGGCGGTTAAACTTGACTGCGCAGGTGCTGTTGAGTGGAAGACTGAGTTGTCTGCTGGCGGCGACGTGAATAAACTGTTTGCCGCAGCTGAGTCGACAGATGGTTTTCTTCTTGCTGGTTTAGCTGAACCCTCTGAGGGTGGAGTTAGCCACGTTTGGATAGTTAAACTTGGTTTTGACGGCGACGTAGTGTGGAATAAAGTTTACAGTGATTTGCCCAATTCTGCTGGGCGAGGCGTGACAGTGACTCAAGACGGCTACGGCGTGGTTGCAGGGTACGTCGACGTGGCGGGCAACGGAAATTACGACTTTCTAGTCGTCAAAGTTGACGCGTCAGGGGCGGTTTTGTGGAGTCGCACTTACGGTGGAGGCGAAAGTGACAAGGCCTATGCCGTGGCGTCAACGTTTGATGGCTACGTTGTTGTTGGTGATACCCGTTCAAAGGGCGCCGGGGACAGCGACGTTTGGGTTTTGAAGGTTGACGTTGACGGCAACCTAGTTTGGGAGGCGCCGTTTGGTGGTGTAGACTTTGACGCGCCTACTTGTATTGCACCTTTGCCCGGCGGCGGCTATGCTGTGGGTGGGGTTACATTTTCGTATGGGAATGGTTTACGGGATTTTCTGCTTTTAGCCGTTGACGACTGTGGGCGCGTCCTTTGGAGTTGCACTGTTGGCCGAGGTAACTATGAAGAAGCCTACGCTGTTGTTCCGGTTGCCTCTGGCGAGTTCGTCTTAGCAGGCTGGAGTAGCAGCCTTGGGCAGGGGCGCTATGACTTTTACGCTGTAAAAATAAGGCGTTAACTCTTTCATAAGCTGGTTGAAAGTAAAACGTGAAGTGGGCTTTTTTGGTTTAAACTATGTATTGAAGTTGTGGCTTTTCGATTTGCAGTTGCATTTTGGCGCCAAGGTCGATGTGGACATGGCTTATTAGCCAGTTGTTCAGTCTGGTGCAGTTGTTGGGGTTGCAGCTGAACGTTTTCTTGTCTTTCTTCCAGAATTTGCATGAGGCGCATGGTATCTCCGCGTTGTCTTTCATTTGCAGTCGCTTTGTTACTTGTTTGAGAGTTGATTTATCGGTTGTGAACTTTTACTCACTATTTCCAGTAACTGTGCTGCGTCAGAGTTTTAGGTGGCGTTTTGGCGTTTTTTTCTTTGGGCTGTGAATTCTTCTCTCATTTGCATTTGGCGTCTTTTTATGTTGTATCGTACAGAGAAGTTGTGTGCTTCATCACGTATTTGCCTCAGAAGCAGCATCATGCGCGTGTTCTTGTCGATTTGTCTTGGTGTGTCCTCGTTTGGAACGTAGATTTCTTCGTGTTCTTTTGCTATGCCTATAAGTGGCAGTTTGAGTCCAAGCGTTTTTAGCGCGGTTTCTGCGGCGTTGACTTGTCCTGCTCCGCCGTCTATGACGAGTAGGTCTGGTAACGTTGCTTTTTCCTCTGTTAGCCGCTTGTATCTTCGGGTGACTGCTTCGTTGATGGCGGCGAAGTCGTTTTGTCCCGTGACGGTTTTTATTTTGAATTTGCGGTAGTTGCGTTTGTCGGGTTTAGCGTTTGTGAAGCGCACCATGCCTGCCACTATGTGTTCCTGTCCTAGATTGGAGACGTCGAAGCATTCGATGATGCGTGGTATGTCTGGCAGGTTGAGGAAGTCTTTTAGGTCTACTAGGGCGCTGTTGTCTTCCAGTGTGGTTTCAAGGTTTTTCTCTGCAAGCTGGACCAGTGCTAGGCGGTTGCCTCTTGTTGGTACCGTTAAGGTTGTTTTTGCGCCTCTTTTTTCTGAGAAGAACTCTTCTAGTGCTGTTTTTTCTTCGCTGTCTTGCCAGACGGGTTTGTTTAGCAGGATTTCTCTGGGAATCAAGTTTACGGCGTAGAAGGCTTTTAGGAATTCTTCTTCTACTTGTGGCTGTAAATCCATGGTGAACTCTTTTTTGCCCAGCAGAACCCCTTTGCGTACGCCCATGTGTACGGCTAAGACTTTTTCTCTTACTCTGCGGAAGACGAGGATGTCTTGGTCGAACAGTTTTTCTTTGTCTACGATTTGTTTTTGTGTAAGTAGCCTGATGGAGGCAATTTGGTTTCGGAGTTCTAGTGCCTCTTCGTATTTTTGTTCAGCCGCCGCCTTCTTCATGAGTTCTTGCAGTGTCGCCGCGGTTTGCTCGTAGTTGCCTTTAAGAAACGACTTTGCTTGTTCAACTTGTGTGGCGTACTGTTCGGCGGTGACTTTGCCTGTGCACGGCGCGGTGCATAAGCCTATGTGGAGGTTGAGGCAGGCTCGTTTGGGCATTGTTTTGCATGTGCGCAGTTTGAAGACTCTTACGACAAGTTTTTGCAGGTCTCGCCGTGTGAAGCCGTCTGTGTAGGGTCCAAACGATTCTAGTTTGCGGGAGACTTTGCGGCTGGTGAGTATCCTTGGGAATGTTTCTTTTGTGAGAGCTATGTACGCGAAGGTTTTTGCGTCTTTGAGGTCTATGTTGTAGCGGGGGGTGTGCTGCTTGATCAGTTTGTTCTCTAAAAGTAGCGCTTCCACTTCGTTGTTGACGATGATCCAGTCGATGCGTCGGGTTTTAGCGGCTAGTTGCCTTGTTTTTGCGGGTTGGTCTGCGGCGTTGGTGAAGTAGCTTTTGACGCGGGCGCGTAGGTTTTTTGCTTTGCCAATGTAGAGTATGTTGTCTGCTTCGTCTTTGAAGATGTAGACGCCGGGGTTTGTGGGGACCTCGGCGCTTTTGAATTCTGAGGGTGAGGCTATCTGTATCATGTTGACTCTTTCTGGAGCATTTTTTTGAGGAATTTGCCTGTGTGTGAGCTGGCGTTTTCTGCGACTTCTTCTGGTGTGCCTTGGGCGATGACTTGTCCGCCGGCTTCTCCTCCTTCGGGGCCAAGGTCTATGAGGTAGTCGCAGCTTTTTATGACGTCTAGGTTGTGTTCGATGACGTAGACGGTGTTGCCTTTTGATACGAGTCTGTTGAGTACTTTTATGAGGCGTTTGGTGTCGTCGAAGTGCAGGCCTGTGGTGGGTTCGTCTAGTAGGTAAACTATGTGCCCCGCTGTGTGTTTGCTGAGTTCGCGGGTGATTTTGATGCGTTGGCTTTCTCCGCCTGAGAGGGTGGTGGAGCTTTGTCCAAGTTTAATGTAGCCTAGCCCGACGTCGAGTAGTGTTTGGAGTTTGCGTGAAATAAGTGGCATGTTTTCGAAGAATTGGGCTGCTTCCTCTACGGTCATGTCTAAGACTTCTGCTATGTTTTTTCCCTTGTAGAGTACGCTGAGGGTTTCTTTGTTGTATCTTTTGCCTTTGCAGTCGCTGCATTGCACGTACACGTCGGGTAGAAAGTTCATTTCTATGCGTAGGACGCCGTCGCCTTGGCAGGTTTCGCATCTGCCGCCTTTCACGTTGAAGCTGAAGCGTCCCGGCGTGTAGCCTCGGGCTTTGGCTTCTTTGGTTGAGGCGAAGATTTTTCGGATTTCGTCAAAGAGTTTGGTGTAGGTGGCGGGGTTGCTTCTGGGGGTTCTGCCTATGGGGTCTTGGTCGATTACTATGACGTTGTGTACAAAGCTTGGGACGTCTAGTTTGTCGTGTTTTCCGATTTTGTCTACGCGTTCGCCGTACATGTGGCGGAGTGCGGGCATGACTGTCTGGTTCATTAGTGTGCTTTTGCCTGACCCTGAAACTCCTGTGATGCCGCAGAGCACGCCTAGCGGCAGTTTAACGGTGAGGTTTTTGAGGTTGTTTTCTTTTGCGCCGTAGACTGTGATGTAGCCTGAGGGTTTGCGTCTTTCTTTTGGAACTTCGATTTTTAGTTCGCCTGAAAGGTACTTGCCTGTTAGGCTGCGCTTGTTTTTCATGATGTCTTGGGGTGTGCCTTCGGCGACTATGTGTCCGCCGTGGACGCCTGCGCCTGGGCCCATGTCTACGATGTAGTCTGCGCTTCGGATGGTTTCTTCGTCGTGTTCTACGACGATTAGTGTGTTGCCTAAGTCGCGGAGTTTGTGGAGTGTGTTTATGAGTTTTGTGTTGTCTCTTTGGTGTAGGCCGATGCTGGGTTCGTCGAGTATGTAGAGTACTCCCATGAGGTTGCTGCCTATCTGTGTGGCTAGGCGGATGCGTTGGGCTTCTCCGCCTGAGAGGGTGCGGGCTGCTCGGGAAAGTGAGAGGTAGCCTAGGCCGACGTTTTTGAGGAAGTTGAGGCGGTCGTTGATTTCTTTGAGTATTTGTTTTGCTATGAGCATTTCTTTTTCGTTTAGGTGCGCTGGCAAGTCTGTGAAGAATTCTATGGCTTGTTCGATGGAGAGGTCGGTGACGTCGATGATGCTTTTGCCTTGAATTTTTACTGCTAAGACAACGGGTTGT
>JBNVCD010000138.1:0-4632 GCA_050410875.1 Bathyarchaeia archaeon
TAATGAATCATTTTTAATCTGTTATTTTTCATTTTTTACAGATTGAGCGCTTTCTATTTGTCTCGTTGTGCGAGATAAGCTACATGGAAATTGAAACTGTCTCCTATTAACTTTATGGCAGAGGTTGTATGAAACAGTTGATTCCAAAACTTTCGCGCGCTGCATCTGACCCAAAGAGACGCGGGGTTTCGTTCCGATGTGTTTAAAAATACGGCCACTCACTTTTGGGGAAAACAAACCTTAAAAGCTAAAAATTAAGCTCTATAGAAGAGAAAGCGTTGATGATATAAATGGGCTTTCAGTTGTCTCAAACCCAAACAAAACACTATACACACCCCCTTTTGCCAGTTCAGTCTCTAGTTGCTCACAGGATTCACCGGAGTTCACCGCAGTAGCGTACACAAGGTTTTGGCGGAGTTACTTTGGAAAAAGCTGCTTCTATGCCACTTGACGAGGTTTTGCTTAACCTCGGCGCTTCAACTAACGGATTGAGCAGCGAAGAAGCTAAACTGCGCCTGAAAAAATACGGGTTTAACACGCTTGTCGAGAAAAGAAAGACGCCGTTTATTTACAAGTTCATTAAACATTTTAGGGATCTGTTTGGAATACTGCTGCTTTTCGCCAGTGCCCTCTCAGCCATCAGCGGAAACCCGGAGTTGAGCATAATAATTTTGGCTGTAGTTTTTGTAAACATCTTTTTCAGCTTGTTCCAAGAGTCACGGGCAGAAAAAGCCATGGCAACCCTAAAAAGCTGGATGCCACAGTACGCCAAGGTCATACGCGACGGCGAACTTAAGAAGATTCCTGTACGAGAAATTGTTCCAGGCGACATCATATTTTTAGAGGAAGGCGACCGCGTTCCCGCTGACGCACGGTTAATTGAAGCCTTTGACCTGTGGACAAACAATGTTCCTTTAACTGGAGAATCTGAACCACAGCCAAGAATGGCGGAAACCGCCAAAACAGTTGAGAAAGCGTACCTGTATTCACCTAACCTTGTTTTCATGAGCACCAGCGTAGCCAAGGGCCAAGGAAAAGCTGTTGTCTACGCAACGGGTATGGATACACAGTTTGGGAAAATAGCCAGTTTAACACAGACAATACAAGAGGAAGATAGCCCACTTCAAAAAGAAATCGCCTTAGCCGCCAAGTACGACTTCATAATCGCGCTTGTAGTGGGCAGCGTTTTCTTGTTAACCAGCGTGCTGTGGTTACACGTAGACATATCAAAGAGCATCTTCTTCATGATTGGCGTGATGGTGTGTTGCGTCCCTGAAGGCTTGCAAGTGACGGTGTCCAGCGCCTTAGCCATCAACGTACTAAAAATGGTAAAGCAGAACGTTTTGGTTAAACGGCTATCTGCAGTGCAAACTTTAGGCAGCGTTACAGTGATATGCACTGACAAAACAGGCACCATAACTAAAGGGGAAATGACTGTCAACAAGTTGTGGGTTGACGATAAAGTTGTGGATGTTTCAGGCACAGGCTACATGCCTGAGGGCGAGTTCACTTTAAACGGTAAGCCCTTAAATAAGGAAGAAGCCGCTTCCATAGAGAAGCTCTTGGAGATCGCGGCGCTTTGCAACAGCGCCAAAGTTGTTCCGCCTTCAGACGTGAACAAAAATTGGAGTGTCATCGGAGATCCAACTGACGGCGCTTTACTTGTCGCAGCGTTGAAATCTGACGTTAACGTTGAAGACGCATTGGCAGAAAAACCTATCATGGACATTTTCCCGTTTAGTTTTGAACAGAAACGAATGACCACCGTGCACAAACAAGGAGACAACATTTACGTTTACACTAAAGGCGCACCAAGAACCATTTTGGACAGGTGTAACCACGTTCTTGCTGACGGCAAAGTTGAAGAGTTAACTGAAGAAAAATTGATGCTAATTGAGGAGAGAATTCACGAGTTCGCCAACATGGGTTTACGCGTCATTGCCATGGCTTACAAACAGATGAAGGCGTCTCAATACGATAAAAGCGTAGATTTTGAAAAAGAAATGATCTTTGTTGGGTTAGCAGGAATGCGTGACCCTCCAAGAGTGGAGGTTAGAGACGCAGTTCTGAAGGCAAAGCGTGCAGGCATAAAAACGGTGATAATCACTGGAGATTATGGCCCTACAGCTCAAAGTATAGCCCAAGAAGTAGGCATTCTGGATGGCCCCTTCTGCCAGATTATTCGCGGTGTTGACTTGGAGAATTTAAGCGATGAAGCCATTGTAGAAGAAGTTAAGAAGGGAAACGTTATTTTTGCTCGGGTTTCACCTGAACAGAAACTCCGCATCGTAAAAGTGCTTAAGACAAAGGGGGAAATTGTCGCTGTTACAGGCGACGGCGCTAATGACGCACCATCACTGAAGGAGGCAAACATCGGCGTTGCAATGGGCGCGTCAGGAACCGACGTGGCACGCGAAGCTGCCGACATCGTACTGCTGAACGACAGCTTTGAGTCAATTGTGAAGGCTGTAGAGTCAGGCAGAACCATTTATGAAAACTTGCGCAAGTTTATTGTGTACGTGTTTGCTCACAACTGGGCGCAACTGGTTCCTTACGTGTTATATGCCATTTTGAATATACCGTTACCCTTGCTGGTTGTGCAGGTTTTAGCTATAGACTTGGGAATTGACGTTATTCCTTCGTTGGCTCTAAGCCGTGAACCGCCAGAAAAGGGCATAATGGATGAACCGCCGCGGAGCATCAAAGAGAGACTGTTCACAAAAGGAGTCTTGGCACGTTCACTTTACATGGGCGTGATAATCGCTATAGGAGCCATGATTGGCTGCCTTGGGGCGTGGAGCGCAGGTGGCTGGTATTTTGGTATGCCACTGACGGAAACAAGTCCATTTTACACTTCAGGGGTTTACACGAAAGGAGTCACAATGGCATTTGCGGGGATAGTTGTTGGTCAAGTAGGAAACGTTTTGGCCTGCAGAACAAGCAAACAGTCCATATTTAAAACAAGCTTGAAGAATAACCGCTGGATAATTTTTGGCATAACTGCGCAATTTTCCATTTTGGCACTGCTGGTTTATGCTCCACCACTACAGAAGGTCTTCGGAACAACCGCGTTAGGGTTTGCAGACTGGTTATTTCTGTTGGCGCTCGCAGTCACCGTGATTGTGGCAGAAGAGATTAGGAAGTTTTTTGTGCGAAGATTTTCTAAAACATCAGAAAGTTGAGACGTAACCTGGATGGCAGTAATGGGAGAGTTAAAGTTAGGAAAGGTTTAATGTGGGTAGATGAGTAATTGATTTCTGATAGGTATGATTGTTGTTGGTGTCAGCGGTAGCCCACGACAGCAAGCCACAGAGTACATTTTGTCGGAAGCGCTAAAAATTTTGGAAGCTCAGGGTTTCCAGACACGTTTGTGGACTGTGAGGGGAAAAGACGTTGGATACTGTACTCACTGTGATTACTGCCTTGTAAATAAGCAATGTGTGCTTCAAGATGACATGCAAGAACTGTATGTTCTGTTGACTGAAGCGAAGGGCATAATTTTAGCTACCCCTGTCTACAACGGCGGTGTAAGCGCTCAACTTAAAGCGGTAATGGATAGGTGCCGCGCCGCAGTGGCTACTGACAAAAACGCGCTTAAAGGCAAAATTGGAATGGGAATTGCTGTTGGAGGAGACAGAGCAGGAGGTCAAGAGCTTGCTCTCATGCAGATTCACACCTTCTACATTTTAAACGGAATTATACCTGTAAGCGGCGGCTACTTTGGCGCAAACGTTGGAGCAACCTTCTGGAGCAAAGACACACTTGACCAAGTAAAGCAGGATGAGGAAGGCTATCGTAGCCTAAAAAAAACTGTTAAACACTTCGCGCAATACTTGAACGATTACGCAGACAAAAGGAGAGAACAAAAGTGACCACTACAAATGCAGATGTAAAAAAGCGTAAAGTTGCCTGGGGAATCACTGGCGCCGGGGACAAAATTGAAGAATTCATACAAACCATGAAGCAAGTCAAAAAAGAATACGAAGACACAGTGGATATCCAAGTTTTCATATCTAAAGCGGGCGAAATGGTCCTAAAGTACTACGGCTTGGAAAAAGAAGTCAAAGAAACCTTCTCTAGATACATGGTGGAAGTGAACGCTAATTCTCCTTTTCTTGCAGCTTGGATGCAGATGCACAAGTACGAGTTCCTTCTTATTGCTCCAGCCACGTCAAACACTGTGGCAAAAATAGCCTGCGGCATAGGCGACACAATGCTTACCAATGCGGTAAGCATGAGTTTGAAAGCATTTACTCCCGTTTACGTTGTGCCAGTTGACTTTGAAGAAAAGACGTTGTACACCAAGCTCCCCAACGGTAAAGAGATGAAGCTGAGAATCAGAAAAGAAGATGCCGACAACGTACGAAAACTAGAGCAAATGGACGGCATGAACGTGCTGGATAGCCCAGCTAAAATTCCTGACGTCTTTAAACAGTGGTTTGGGCAATAAAAGTTAGATAATGAATAATGTGGGAACCATCAGGCTTAAACCTGCAAAGCCGCCAGTTAAAATGAAACTTGAAACTAAGTAACCAATAATGGCGCCTGGGCAAAGAAATGGTAATCCAGCTTGAGGTTTACCCTTAAGAACGAACATCATGAGAACGGCAAAGCCAGCAAGCGTTCCTGCAA
>JBNVCD010000139.1:0-4631 GCA_050410875.1 Bathyarchaeia archaeon
TTCAGCTTGCATGGTTATTATGAAAAGCACAAAAGCCCAGGGGGCTAAAATTACAAAGGGCAACCACTGTCTAGCGACTATTGTTGCTATGGTGAGGGAACCGGCGAGGAATGCAGGTGCAAGTGCCAGCAATAAAAGCGGGATGTCGTAGCCTAGAAACTGCGTCAGAACTCTAGCTGCGCCGATAGAGCTGTAGGGGTTAGAGGATGCCCAACCTGAAAGGAACAGCAAAAAGTTTGCTACGGAGATCAATGCCATGACAAATATTAAATCGCCTCCGAAACTTGCGTTGGGAATCACGGAGGTGCCGTCAACTGGCAAAAAGCAGAGGGCAAAAACTAACACTGAAAAAGCAAGTAGTGGCGCAAAACGGAAAATTGTCTTTCGGGACTCGTTTGGTGTAATTTCCTCTTTAGTGAGCAACTTGATGAAGTCTGCGAGGGGTTGAAGAATTCCCATAGGACCAGTGAAGGATGGTCCCATGCGGTTTTGCATGCGGGCTTCGATTTTGCGTTCTATCCAGTCGCAGAACATAGTAAGAAAGAGAATGAAGGTGAATCCTGGGAAAACAAGCACGCGGAATATGAGCCAAAGGTAGTCGATCATTTTTTATCACTCATCGGTCTGTGCATGAAAAGCAAGGATCTAAGCTAACAAAGTTGGGGGGAACATCAGCTATGTTCTCGCCTATTGCAGTTTTGAGGAACGCAGGTATGTTAGCAAAAGTTGGAGTGCGCACTTTGACGCGTTCTGGAAAGGCGGTACCGTTACTTTTGACGTAATAGAAAAGTTCTCCTCGAGGCGCTTCTACACGGTTGACAGCTTCGCCGGGTGGTACAACACGGGGTACTTTAACTCGGTACGCGCCACCGGGTAGGTGATCGAGGGCATACTCAATTATGTTGATGCTTTCCTCCACTTCATCCATGCGGACATTCATCCGCGCCCAAGTATCTCCAGCAGTATAGACGATTTCTTTGAAGGGGATTTCTCCGTATGCCTCGTAGGGCTCATCTTTGCGTACATCAATGTCGACTCCTGAACCTCGAGCTACGGGGCCGACTACGCAAAGTTTCAAGGCGTCTTCCCGTGAGAGAACACCGACCTTTTGCATGCGCATTTTAATTGAAGGCTCATTTTCATACATCTGCTTGTAGAAGGGTATTTTCTTTCGCAGCTCGGCTAGTGTAGCTTTGATTTTTGGGATGTCGGTATCTTTGATGTCGCGTCGCACTCCGCCTATTGTTAAAGAGGATGAGATAACGCGGTTACCTGTAACCATCTCAGTTAGATCCATGATGGGTTCGCGGTCACGCCAGAAATATTGGAATAAAGTTTCATACCCAATTTCTAAACCTGCATGCCCCAACGTGAGTAAGTGACTGTGCAACCTGTTGAGCTCCAAAATTATTGTTCGAATATACTTTGCTCTGGGCGGCACGTCGGTTTTCAGAATTTTCTCTACAGCTTCAACGAAAGCAGTTGCGTGACAGGAATTGCAAATGCCACAGATACGCTCTACGAGGTACACGTCTTGCAGGTACGTTTTGGACTCTGAAGCTTTTTCTACGCCTCGGTGGACGTAGCCTATGCGGGGCTCCACGTTTTTGACGGTCTCGCCGTCGACAAGAACAGCAAATTTTTCAGGTTCCAAAAGGGCAGGGTGATGAGGACCAATAACAATCTTGACTAGACCGCTGTCATCAGATAACTTTACATCCTCAGAAGATGGCGGTTTAAGTTTAACTTCATTGATTTTGACGTCTTTTCTTAGAGGGTATACTCCTTCTGGCCAAGTGTCAGGCAAAACAAGCCTGCCTGGGCTGGGGTGACCCTCAAAAACTACACCAACCAAATCAGTAACTTCTAACTCGTGGAAAGCAGCTCCAGGAACCAAGTCTGTTATAGTCGCAATAGTGGGTCTGTCTTTGGGAACTTCACATTGAATTGTAACAAAAGCATTTGAAGTGCGAACATGGTAATACACACCTATATTTGCACCCAAGTCGATACCTGTTATTGCTGTAACAGCAGTTTTTTCGTCTAAATCTAGCAGGGTTTTCAAAACCTCTTTGTGGTCGCCCACTGCAGCTTGAATTGCCACAGTGCCAAGTTTACCTGGTTGTACATGGAAATTTTTGGCTTCAAGCGCCTTCAAAAGATCTATGTTACTGCTTGTCATCAGCTTTTGCCTTCTCTTCAGGTTTAGGTTGTTGTAGAGAATTCAGCAACTTCACGACGCCGTCGATTATAGCTTCGGGTCGTGGAGGACAGCCGGGTATGTAGGCGTTAACAGGAATAACTTTGTCTACGCCACCAACTACGCTGTAGTTACCGGCGAAAACGCCGCCAGCACAGGCGCAGGCGCCAATCGCCACTACAAATTTTGGCTGAGGCATCTGCTCATAAATACGTTTGAGTCTTTCGGCGCACTGTTCTGTGACACAACCCGTAGTTAACAAAACATCAGCGTGACGAGGTGAGGGCTCAAGTTTGACGCCGAAACGCTCCACATCATACTTTGGTGTTAACAACGCGACAACCTCAATATCGCAACCATTGCAGGCGCCTGAGTTGAAGTGCAAAACCCAAGGCGACTTGACTCTTGCCCACGTAGTTATGTTGGCCATTTACTCTTTGCCTCCTTCAAATAGAACAATGGCGGATACAAGCGCCATGAACAGGTAAAGTAGAAGCAACGGCGTATTCATAACCTGCTCTGCAAACGAGGCATAAGCTAAAAGCAGGACAGCGCTGTCAAGAATAACGAAGTATATGAGATATTTGTAAAGGGAAATGTTAACCTTCAATTTTGGATATGCAACTTTCTCTCCGCAAGCATACACCGCACGCTCGCCCACAGTTTGTACAGGTTTGGGCGCCGCACGGCGACCTAAGAAGTAAATAACACATGTAGCGGCAACTATAAGTAAGAAGGCTATCGCCACCTCAATAAGCAAAGCTACTACCTCCACTGGAAGATTTTGACGCTAACAAATTCGCCACAACCCCTCTCTGATTTTTCAGTTGAGCATAAAAAGCATGCACGACGCAAACATATTTAAAGCTAACTCTGTAAACAGCAGATAACTGTCCAACAAAATAAATAATTGTCGTCGACATGTCTATTTGGGATTCAATGTCGGAACGGCATTTTCGAAGCTGAATAGACGGTACTGTTTTACTCATGACGGTCCGGGCTTGACTCTTTTAGAGAGACCACAGAGACATTTAAAGTTTAGCTATGGACTTCAACATAACTTGATGGTTTTAACCAAAAAACTCTAAAAAAAACTTCTAAAAAGCCTACTCCGTTTCTTCATCTGAGCCAAGCCATTTCTTTTCCAAATGCAGAATAAGACTAAACAGACCTCTGCTTATAATCACAAGAATGAGCAGCAGAAACTCTTCGTATGTCCGGACAACCACGGTTTTTATGATTTCAGCGCCGATAAACAACTCTAAGCTCAAAGTTAAGTAGCCTGAGAGGAACTTGGTTGCGCAAGAAGGCTTGTAGGGGCTTTTCAGTTTACACTGTATAAATCTGAAGGCGACAAGCGCTGCACCGAAAGCCACCACCGCACCTCCAAGTATGTACAAAACATCCGTTGCCATTGTGAGAAGAATAAAGATTACTTCGTACACTGAACCGCCCGGTTCGTAGACCGCATCGCCGGGGAGAAAAATCTTGCCAAAGTCGGGGATGGTTAAACTGAAGTATACGCCAACAACAGCAATGAAAGCTAAAACTGCAATTATTGCAATTGTTAACGAGTCTACGCCTTTTTTAGCTGTAGATATAGCGCATTCACCCATAGAGTAAACAACCAAAGAGACTTTAACTTAAATAGCCTTCAATAGCTAATATTATTTACTCTTTTACACCCTAAAAACCAAGCGCCTATTAGGAAGTGACAACAATAAAACGTGTGCAACCTAATGATAAACAAAGTATAGAAGTGTCGTCGATAAGTTTTTATGTACGGTTTAAATCTGTAAGGTGTCTAAAAAAGTGTGATAGCGGCAAAAATTAAGGATTGATGGGCGAAATGGTTAGAAAAGCACGAATCCGGCTTACAAGTACCGATTACGGGAAACTCGAAGAAGTATGTGAAGAACTGAGAAGCATCGCCCAAAAAACAGGCGTCAAAATCAACGGTCCTGTACCTTTGCCCACTAAGCGATTGCGCGTGCCAGTTTTGAAGGCCCCTTCAGGTGAAGGCACCGCCACGTGGGATAGATGGGAAATGCGAATTCATAAACGTTTAATCGACATTGACTCGGAAGAGCGGGTCATGAGGCGAATTATGCGCATCCGTGTACCTGAAGAAGTACATGTTACAATAGAGCTTATCTAAAACTTCTTTTTAACTCAAATTTCAAAATTTATTAATTGCTGCTTACTTTAAAAGTATGGCTTGTTTGGCTTTAAGCAAAAATGTAAGTGTAAATGGTCAAAGCCATAGCTACTGCAAACAATAGTGCCCAGATTTTCTTGTCCCAGCTGAAAATCTTCAGACCGTCTAGAACTCCAAAGGGGAGAAGGTTAAAGAGAGCTATGAAGGCGTTAAATGACGAAAGCAACAGAAAAGCCATAGTGTAAGCAAAAGGAATAGGAACATACGCTAGGC
>JBNVCD010000013.1:0-3749 GCA_050410875.1 Bathyarchaeia archaeon
ATGGTGGGTTAAAGACGTAAATGCTGCTCTGAAAGATGGTTTTGGCGGCGACTTTGCCAAGGCAGCCGAGGCAGCGAACATTTCAGTTGCAAAGTTGCAGGCGTTGTTGCAGAATCCTTTCCACGTAGACTTCCATGTTGAAGAGGCTTTTGCGTTGTCTAATGCGTTGCGTGTGCCTTTGCATCCACGCTTCACGTTTTTTTGGTCTAACCTTTCCTCAGTGCAGGACGTTGTTCTGCTGAAAGACTGGTTAAGCCGCGCTACCGTTACCTGTGAAGGCTCTTGTATCCGTCAAGTTGTTGGCGACATGGATCAAAACGTGGTTGCGGTTCTGCGGAAAATTTTTGCCCCTCACAAGCTTTCTGACGGCAAAATTGTGGTGGCGGATGTTGACGCTCAAATATTGGCTTTAACTCTTGGCTACGGCTCTTCACGGGTGCTAGATACTTCTGTGGGCGCTTCAGTGTTTGAGGCGCTCAGCTTGCTGGCTGGCGTTGAAGTTAAAGACAAGGCCCCCACGTTTGTGGGTGCCCGAATGGGTAGACCAGAGAAAGCCAAGCGCCGTGAAATGAAACCGCTGGTTCATGTGCTTTTCCCCGTAGGTTTAGCAGGTGGCTCTCATAGGGACCTGTTGGAGGCTGGCAAAAAAGGGCCTGTTTTTGTTGAAGTGGTTAAGCGTAAATGTCCTGCCTGCAAAACGTACACTTTCCGTGTAAAATGTGCGTCGTGCGGCTGTGGAACCGTTGCAGAAAACTGCTGCCCCCGTTGTGGGCGACCCTTAAAAGAGAAAGAGTGCTCGCAATGTAAAGCCAGCGGTGTTCCCTATCAGCGTCAGCCTCTCAACTTCAAGGAAATCCTTGATGAAGCTTCAAGGAATCTGGGTGTTCCGTTACCTAAACAGCTCAGAGGTGTTAAAGGCTTAACAAATGAGGATAAAACTCCTGAAATTCTCGAAAAAGGCATCCTTCGCGCAAGATACGAGTTGTCCGTGTATAAGGATGGCACGATTAGGTTTGACGCCACCAACGCGCCGCTGACTCATATCAAACCTGGGGAGATTGGGGTTTCAGTTGAGAAACTTCGGCAGCTCGGTTACACTCATGATGTTTACGGGGCGCCCTTGACTGATCCTGAGCAGGTTTTGGAGCTTAAAATTCAAGATGTTGTGATTCCGCGGAACGCTGCTGAGTACTTTGTTCAAGTAGCCAACTTTTTAGATGCCCTGCTAGTTAAAGTTTACAACTTGCCCAGCTACTACAACGTGAAGACGCCTGACGAGCTTGTGGGGCATTTAATTATGGGTTTGGCTCCTCACACTTGCGCCTGTATTCTGGGGAGAATTGTCGGCTTTACCGACTTGAAGGTTATTTATGCTCATCCCATTTGGCATTCTGCTAAACGCCGCGACTGCGACGGCGACGAGGACGCCATTATGCTGGCTTTAGATACGCTCCTCAATTTTTCGCGTCGTTACCTGCCGGCGCAGATAGGTGGAATCATGGATGCGCCTTTGCTTCTTATACCGTTTGTCAACACTAAAGAGGTTCAGCGGCAAGCTCACGACTTTGACGTTGACGCTTCTTACCCGCTTGAATTTTACCGGCGTACGCTCGACAAAGCTGAAGCCAAGCAGGTCAGCGCGATTATGGATGTCATCAGTCACAGGTTAGGAACTGAGGCTCAGTTTGAAGGCTTCTACTACACGACGCCTGTCTCAGACATCAACATGGGCAACAAGGAGAGCAGCTATAAACAGTTCAAGTCCATGATTGAGAAGTTGAATCTGCAGCTTGAGCTAGGCGAGAAAATTGAAGCTGTCGACGTTCGGCGAGTTGCGCTTAAAGTGTTGACTACCCACTTCATCAGGGACATCTCAGGTAACCTTCGCGCTTTCTCCACTCAGGCTTTCAGGTGTAAATCCTGCAACAAACGTTTTCGTCGGTTACCTCTGCTGGGTAAGTGCCCCTACTGCGGTGGCCAATTCACTTTAACGGTTTACCGTGGAGGCATCGAGAAGTACTTGGATGCGGCTCAGCAGCTGGTTGACAAGTACGGGCTTCCAAAGTACTACACCCAAAGAATCCTGTTGATAAAAGATGAAATCCACGCTATGTTCGATAACAAAAAACCCAAGCAGGCAAGCCTCTTTGACTTTGCATAACCTTAAAGCTCAACAACCCTCAAAGTTATAGTTGTGGTGGACCCAATCAAGGAGCCTTATCATCCCAACGCGTACCTTCACCATGTGAAGAGTGTAAAAAGAGGTTTAGCCGCCCGAACCAAAATTCTAAACCTCTTAGAGACGGCGACCTTGAGCGCAGGAAACCTTGCCCAGAAGAGCGGGCTTTCTTATGTTGCCGTGCTGCATCATTTGCGTCTGCTTGAAAGGGGCGGTGCTGTTCGCCGCAAATCAGGGAGGCCCTCACTGTGGGAGCTGACAGGCTCAGGACAAAAACGTCTAGTTGTCTAAAACGTACATTGGCAGGGTGAACTGCCGCATTTTGGGCACTTATGCGGATACTTGTCCAACGCGGCTTTTTGCAGATCCACCTCTACGATGTTTGCTAGTGACGCCAGCCACGCTATGACGTCAGCAAATTCTTTTTCTAACGCTTCCCTATCAGAGCCCTGTAGGGCTTCGCCTAACTCGTGAACTTCATCAACTAGCCAGTTGTAGGTGCCAATTACGCCTCTTTCCGAGTCTCGGTGGAAATAGAGGTGCTTCATCATTTGTTGAAATTCGTGGATGTGCACTTTTCTTTCCTCTGCAAGTTTGCCTTTGCTGCTTATATTCTGAACTTGTTCCTGTTTTCCTTTTCGCCTCTGTTTAAACAAATTCAAACGCTTGCCCTTCAGCGGAAACTTTGCAGTGCGCAAACTTAATAATGCAGCAAACGATAGCATACTGTTACTCTTTCAAGAGGGTTAAATATGAGTAGAAAACGCAAAGAGCAAGGTCCCATGCCTGCAGGTAGCGCAGGGCTGCTGCGGTTCTTTGAGGAAGAAACAGAAGGCGTCAAAATTCGACCTGAACTTCTGATGGTTGCAGCAATTTCCTTAATAGTTGTTTCTGTGCTGGCGAAACTTTTCTAAAAGCTTTCTTTCCCCCGCCTTGGAGGGGAAGAATGCAGCACTTCAATTCTTTGAACTGAATGTAGGTTCAAGAATATTTCGCTTCTTTCTTCGCGGCTTGCAACTTGAGGTATAGGCTGCGCTATAGTCGACCTTAAAACTATGGCTTCGGCGTCTGAAAGCCAGATTCCTGAGGGTTGACTTGTAACCGCCATCAGTGTGCCTTCAAAACCGTAGGCTGGGTCTAGAATAACTCTGATTTTTTTGCCCACATTGCGTTCCAGCATCTGAAATATTGATGGGGGCAATTCCTGTTCAGGCATACTGTTCGCAAACAGTATACATACTCATCTTACGATAAAACACTTCCCCCCGCAGAGTTGGGTTATTTTTATGTTAAATTAGCTGCTGCTCCTGCTTTTTCTGAGGGTTTCTTTGCCTTTTTTATGTCAATTTTTGATTCCTCTTTCTCTGTGGTTAGCTGAAATTTGTGTTTCGTGTTCAAAACTCAGCTTTGATTTAGCTAGCCTTTAATAGGGATCTCTTATCTCATACTGAATTCGTCTGAGTTGGTGGCTGTGGCAATTAACAACTCGCTTAACGAGTTAATGAACAATGCAAAGAGGCATTATGCGTCTTTGTTCTTTTTGCCCTCTTCTAGAAAGGCAACTGTAGCC
>JBNVCD010000013.1:3759-16039 GCA_050410875.1 Bathyarchaeia archaeon
CTTTAATCTGCGCCATAGTTGGCGCTTCAAGCATTCTGCTTTTTCCCTCGGTAACGGCAGTGACCTGCGGGGTGTTCCTTTCGGTTGCTCTGTTTTTGTCAACTTTATTTTTCGACTGGGTCGTCAGTAAAGCTGTCCTAAACGACCCCATCTTTGTTCTTAGAAGGACTGTGGCTCTTTCGTATTTTGGCTGGTTTCTTTGGTTTTTCTTCATAGAGTTAGGGGTAATTTTCGGTTTGGTTTTCAATGTTTTGTGGTGGGTCAAGTTCTGCCTTTTCGGGTTTGCCGCGCTTTTAACGTTGCGGGCAGTGGTGTTTTTCGCGGTGTCTTCGGCGGCAACTGCGCGGCGGTTAACAGCGGTGCTTCTTCAACCCCTCTTTTGCGTTCTGCCTTTTGTTGCAGTTTGGCTGGGCAGTAATGTTGCAGCCGTCGAGTATGTGCCTTTCCTTGTGATCTCGCCAGTCGCTGCCTGTGGGGCTGCAGCCTTTTTTGTGCACGTGCTGGATCGTATGGGGCAAAAAATGTACGATGTGTCTTCCATGACGATTTTCAAAGCTTTCATGCTGAACTGGGTCTCCGCCCTCAACGAGCCTTTAGAGGCCTTCTTTGAGAGGCTTGGCAAAGACGAAGACGTTGAAGTTTCGTTTCTAAAGTTCGACGCGTCAAAGCCTAAAGCAGCCGTGATTGTTCCCTCGGTTCATCCGGGGCCCTTCAAAAATATTGGCAGCAGTTTGCTTCCTTCTATGTTGAAGCGTGCGTACGAAGAGAAATATGGCGGGGATGCCTGTGTGCCTCTTGGGCTTCTTGGACATGAACTTGACGCTGCATCTCAAGCGCAGAACCATAAGATAATCAACCATGTACTGGGCGCCGCAGATTTTCTCTCCGCAATCGACAAGGCGACGCAGTGCGTCACTGTTTCAGAGGGCTTTGTGACGGCGTCGTGTCAACTTTTCGGCAGGACAGCTTTGCTTTCTTTTACGCTTGCCCCAAAAACCACTGAAGACTTGCCCCAAGAGCTGGGAGGTATAGTGCTTCAAGAAGCAGAAAGGTTGGGGCTTGAAGGCGTCGTTGTTGTTAACGCCCACAACAGCTTAACTAGTAACGTGAACATTGAGGCTTCGTTAGAAAGCCTGCGAGATGTAGCTTCTAGGTGCTTGCAGAAAGCGGTTTCTATGCCCCTCTATCCTTTTGAGGTGGGCGCCGCCACCGTTTATCCGAAAGAGTTCACCCTCAAAGACGGGATGGGCGCAGGCGGCATAACTGCTTTAGTGGTTAATGTTGCAGGTCAGAAAACCGCGTACGTAGTTATCGATGGAAACAACATGGTTTCTGGGCTGCGTGAAAGGGTTCTCTCTGCCCTCCACGCGGTGGGGTTCCAGGAAGGTGAAGTTTTCACCACTGACACCCACGCTGTGAGCGCTGTTGTTCTGGGTCAAAGGGGGTACCACCCCGTCGGTGAAGTTATGGATCAAGAAGTCTTGATTAACCACATAAAAGCTGCGGCTAAAAAGGCGGATAGCGTGCTTGAACCTTGTAGAGCGGGAACCTTGCGTCTTGTGGTTCCTAAGGTTCGAGTGATCGGCGAGGAGTGTTTAACCTCTTTAACGGTGCTAGTTGACAAGAGTATACAGAAAGCAAAGCGCCTTGTTGTTCCCATATTTGCCGTTGAGGGCTTACTGCTGTTTTTGCTTCTTGCCCTCGTTTAGCACAGTTGAGCTTTTACCTGAGGGTTCTTTCGGTTTTTTGCGGTTTCCGTTTAAGCTCTGTGCCGCAGACGCTGCAGGTTTTTGATTTAACGTTTGCAGGGTACTTTCGGTGGCACGCAGGGCAATAGCATGTCCACTGAATAAGCCGGCGTATGCCGAACGCTGCAAGAGAAGCAAAGTCTAAACCCATTTTTGTGGCGACGTTCTGTATGGCGTAGTCGTCTGTGACTATAAGCGGGTTTTTGCCGGCGGCTTGAAGCTGCAGCGCCAACGCCAGCAGCTGGATGTCTGTTTCTGACAGCACAAACGCGTCGCCCACAGAGTCAGCGTAACCTTTCGCTTTAGCCAAGAACTCCGACGAAGGCGCCATAATTTTTAGTTTGCCGCTTTCAACGGCGGCCTTTATCCTCAAGTTAATCATGGAGTTCCAAACTTCTTCCTCAACCATCGGCGTGGTTACGTGTTCTTCTCCTGAGGAGAAAGGGTTGAAGCCTGCAATGAACGCTGACGCATCCACCACTATGAACCTTTTTCTGTTAGGGTGGGCTTGAATTTTTTATCCCGTGCCCTTAAACTGTAGGCGGCTGTGGAGTCGGTTGTAGAAGTCGTTTCTAAACCTGATGAACGCTGAGGTGTTTTTTGAGCGGAAAACTTGAATTGACGGTTTTTTCGCAGGCACCACTTGCCGGTAGTTTCCGTCAACTATCAGCAGCACGTCTTTAGGCCGCAGCAGCTCAATGGTGATTTTTGAGTCCGCGGGGAAAACTAGGGAGCGAAAAGTCGTTAAGGAACAGATAGGCGTTACGACGGTGGCGTCCAACTCTGGGTCTAAGACGGGGCCTCCTGCGGAGAGGGAGTATCCTGTGGAGCCTTTCTGCGTGGAGACTATTAATCCGTCTGCTTCGCATTTCGCAACGGGGTTGCCGTTTTTGCATATCTGCATGTAGAGAATTTTTGAGGGTTCCCCGCCTGAAACCACGATGTCGTTTAACGCGTCAGGGAGGTCTTCGCCGTCTACGGAAGCAGCCAGTTTAGGGCATTTTTCGAGTGTAAATTTGCCTGTAAGTGTTCTGTCTACGGCGGCTATTGCCTCTTCAGGTTCAACTTCGGTTAGGAACCCTCGTACTCCCATGTTGACGGCGAGGATTGGCGGTTCAGGTTTAGGGAGGTTTACGCAGGTGCGTAGTATGGTGCCGTCGCCGCCTATGGTTATGATGAAGTCAACTTTCATGTCTCTGAGTGGAACTGACTTGACGTCTGCGCCTACATCCACTTTTCCTTCTAGCGTGTTTTCTATGTAAACTTGCAGTTTTTTGGCTTGCATGTGTTTTGCTAATTCTTCTGCCAGCGTTAACGCCTGTTTTTTGTCGTAGCGGGCAACTAATCCGACACTTTTAAACAACCTTTCCACTGCTCAGTTAATAGCGACACTTTAATTCTATATAATTGTTTGCGGAGGCGCCTTTGTTCTCTCGCGCATTTTTTGGTTACTTTTCTGTTTGGCGCTGTAAATCTTAAATTTTGAGGGGCGCACTTTTACAGTGACCTTGTTTAAGGAGTTTGAGGTATGCCAGAGTTTCTTGGTGAGTTCGGGCGCTGCGTTGAAGGCAAAAAGGAAGCTTTGAAGGCGAAGGTTCTTCATGGGACGCCTAATCCTTTAGATGACCACTTCGCTGCCGAGTTTCCGTCTTTATGGAATAAGATAGCTGGGCCTGCTGCGCTTTCAACGCAAATAGGCGAGTTAAATGTTATGGCGGTGGATTCAAGTGTTTACTCTAATTTGCTTTCAACCGGCGGGGTTTTTTATGTTGTGCGGTCTTTGGGTGTTTGCCGCGGTTTTCAGCAGAAGTGGCTTGAAAGCGACGTTTTCTTTTCTCGCGGGGGCTCTGTTGCTGAACGCGAGTACCTCACGGTTAAGATGGAGTTAGCTGAGTTTCAGGTGGCGTTAGACGCCTTAAAGGGGGGGCTTGACTGCTCAACCATATTGATTGATGGTTCGCTGTATGGCCGCTTAGTGCATTTGCCCTTGGAGTCGAAGGTTGAAGGGGACCGTTTGATTCTTCTTAACTACTTTAGGGTTTACCGTCAACTGCTTGATGCTTGCAAGCAGAACGGCGTAGCTTTGGTGGGCGTTGCCAAGGAGAGTCGTTCAACTGCTTTTAGGGATTACCTGTTAAGTTTGGTTTTCGGGAAAGCGCTGGAGGAGGCGGAGCTTGAAGACGATGACGCCCGACTGGTTAAGCCTCTTTTTATGGAGGTTGCTGACGACGCAAGTTTGGGTCTTCAGAGGTTTCAGCGGTTTAGGCAAAAATACGGCAGCAAAGTTGAAGTCATAAGCTTGATTTTGGAGGAGCTGGCTCGTTCTCGGCCTGATTATCAGGTTATTATGCGGTATGCAAAAGCTTTAGGTTACACGCAGCCCCTGCTTTTGGGCGCTTCTCCACGGTTAGAGAGGCGTTTGAGGCAGTTTCAGCTGCATCCAGAAGACTACGTGAAGAAGACTTTTCCAAACGCTATCCGCGAGATGGGGAAAAACGTAATTGACGAGGTGGCAAAGGTTATTGCTGACATCGCTGATTTCCCTGCAATTTTGTCTTTTTATGTGCTGTTTGATCTCTATGATTCGCCGATCAGGATTGACGTGCCCTGTTACGATAAGCGTTTTATTGATGTGGGCTGGCATAAACCGTTTTCTGCGGATGTAAGCGAAGTTTTGAAGGTTTTAGCCACTGGCTACTGCGGTTTAGACTGCCATAACTTGTGGTTGAAGAACGTTGATGAAAGAGTCAGACTTAAGAAGAAAACCGTTGATAATATCTACGTTCCCTACCTTGAAAGGTTGTTTGGAGAAAAAATAATTCGTGGGAGGAGCTACAGACGTGTCAAGTACCCTTAAAGAAGCAGGCGTAATCGTTGGGGAAGCCAGCTCTAACGAGTTCTTCTTTTCGTCTAAGCCAAGCGAGATGCCTTCCCGCTGGGAGTATCTGATGACTTACTCAGACGAGGAACAGGATGGCGTCGTTAAACGGGTTGAGGTTGTAGCCCAAGTGGAGCGGGTTATCTCGGCTAGTCAAGCGTTGAGTAAAGAGTTGGATTTTGAAATAATCAAGAAGCTGATTGAATCCGGCTTAGCTGACAATAAAGTTTGGGGCAAAGCCAGAGTCTTAGGCTACCTCAACGAGGCTGGGGAACTGCAGTTGCCAAAGAAGGCTGTGACGCCCGGGAAACCTGTTTATGTGGCGCCTTCCGAGTTGCTTGCGAAATTCTATAACTACTCTCAAGATGAAGCCATAGGCATCGGGAACTTGATTACCCGAAGTGAAGTTCCCGTGGCCCTGTCAATTAAGGGGTTTAGGCGGCACTTGGCGGTGCTGGCGCAGACTGGGTCAGGCAAAACCTATCTGGCTGGTATTCTCGCGGATGAGTTGCTTGCTAAAGGCGGCACCGTGGTTATGTTGGATCCTCACGCGGACTACGTGTTTTTGGGGCGCTCTGCTGACGGTAAACGTCACGAGCTGTCGGATCGGATAACGGTTTTTAGGAATCCTGCTAGCACAGGAAGGTATTCAGAAGGCGAAGTTGGCAGAGTTGCGCCGTATGAAATCTGTTTTTCCGACTTGGATATCGACGAGGTATGCTTGATTGCTAACATTGGAAAATCCATGACTAAAATTCGGGAGGGTCTTGAGCAAGCTTTTGATTTTGTGAAAGCTGAAAAAGAGGTGTTTCAGCCTGAGGACCTTCTTGACGAGTTGGAGGCTGCTGATGAGTGGAAGAACCTTGAAGGCGACGTTAAACTGAAGATTTCGGGTGCGAAGGCGGCTAAGAAGTACATTAAGCAGCTTGTGAAGATGCGCGTTTTCACTTCTGCGTCAACCAGCATAGACGCGATGCTTAGGCCTCAACATTTGTCTGTTGTGGATCTGTCAGGTTTGAGTGATGAAGTGGCAGACTACATTGCGTACAGCATTTTAACGGATATTTACGAGAAGGCTTCCAGCAACGAGTTAGAGTTTCCCGTTTTCATCTTCGTAGAGGAAGCTCACAGGTTTATTCCCTTTGAGGGGCGTACGGATTCTAGCCGTATCATCAAGAAGATTGCGGCTGAGGGGCGCAAGTTCGGTGTTTTCTTGGTGGTTATCACTCAGAGGCCTTCAAAGATTCATCCTGACGCGTTGAGCCAATGTAACAGCCAAATTATCCTGCGGATAACTAACCCTGACGATCAAGTGGCGATTGCCAAGAGTTCGGAGCGGCTGGGGCAGACGCTGCTGGATGATTTGCCAGGGTTGAATACGGGTGAGGCGGTGGTTGTCGGCGAGATGACTCGTGCGCCTGTTATGGTTAAAATTAAGAAGCGGCGCACCAAAGAGGGCGGAAGCGACATTGACATTGTGGCTAAGATGAAGGCTGCCGTTGAAAAGGCGCGTCAAGAGACCGCTGAGAACGAGAGTAGCCGCTTGAGAAGTGAGCTGCAGGGGTTCATGACTGATCCAGAGTAGGAGTGGCGCTGTTGGTTAGGCTTGCGCATTTAAGTGACACCCATCTTGGCTACAAGCAGTACGGCTTGGAGGAAAGAGAGCGTGACATCTACGCTTGCCTTGAAGAAATCGGCGATAAAATCTTGGAGGCGCATGTTGACGTTGTTGTTCACAGCGGTGACCTTTTTGATTCTGCTAGGCCTGCGCCTCAGGCGTATCGCGCCTTCAAGCGGTTCCTAAAAAAGATCGGTGAACGCGCTAAGGTTTTCGCGGTGTTAGGTGACCATGATAGGCCTAAAAGTCAGGGTTTGGCGCCTCACTTCCTGTTTGATGACCAAATCCAAATTTTAGGGGTGAACTGGGCTGCTCAGCAGCAGGTTTTCTCTGTAGGTGGACGTGAAGTTTTGGTGGCTGGGCTTTCTAACGTGAGCAGGACGTACCGTGCAATATTGCAGGAGGAGCTGCGGAAGCTTGCGGCTCTCGATTTAAGCGGCAAAGTGGCTGTTCTGCTTTTGCACGAGGGCATCGACAGGTTTCTCCCCTACGAGGGCGCTTTTGAGCTTGGGTTAGATGAGGTTCCCAAGAATTTTGATTACGTTGCCATGGGGCACCTGCACTCTCGCATTAAAGCTTCCGTGGGCGAAGGTGAATTGGCTTATGCTGGTTCCAGCGAAATCATCAGTCGAAGCGAGGTTGACGAGTGGAGGAAGAACGGCAAAGGCTTTTTCATCGTTGATGTGGAGCGGGGCAACGTTGATGTGCAACCTGTGAATCTTGAGTGTGTAAGGCCTCAGCTTGAGGTCAACTTGAAGTATGCCTATTTAAGCGAAGGCCTTGAAGATTTAGCAACGTCGCTTGGCGGCTTTAAGAAGCAACCCATCGTGCACGTGAAGGTGGAAGGTAAGAACATTGACAGGCAAAACGTGCATGCCGCTTTAAGTAAGCGTTTAGCCGGGTTAGTTTTGCAGTTTAGACCCGAATTTGAGGATGAGGCTACGGCGCGGCTGCCCGAGGTCAAGTCAGGGAACTTTCAAGTTAGCCAGGTTATTCAAGAGTACTTCAAGGAACCCGACGTTGCAGGTTTAGCGTTGGAGCTTTGGCGTCACCTTCGAGCAGGCGATGTTGACGAAGCCAAAGCAGTTGCAGAAGACTACTATCAACGGGGGAAGCAGGCCTGATTCTGAACAGCATCACCCTTGAAGACTTCCTTTCTCACAAAAAGTCGCAGATTGATTTTGGCTACGGCATAAACATCATCGTGGGGTCTAACGGTGCGGGTAAAACCTCGATTTTGGATGGCATAAGCTTTGCGCTTTTCAGCGACTCTGAAAGTCGAGGTAAAAAAGAGAACTTGATAAACGCTAAAGCCAAAAAATGCAAGGTGACCCTTGTTTTCACTGAGGCAGGCGTCGCCTACGCTGTGGAGCGTTCCTTGGAGCGTAACAGGCCTCCTCTCTGCAGTTTCTACCAGCTTGTGCAGGGAAAGAAGCTGATTAAGGCAACTACGGCTCGGGCGTCTGACGAAGAGATCCGCAAGGTTTTGGGTCTTGACAAGAACATGTTTTTGCAGTCGGTTTATGTGCGGCAAGGCGAAATTGAGGCGTTGGTTAATGCGAAGCCTGCGGAGAGGAAAGAGTTAATCTCCAAGCTGCTTGGCGTTGAAGACTTAGAGCGCGCTTGGAACGGCATGAAAGACGTCATTGAGGTTTACCGTGACAAAAAAAGCGTTTTCGAAGGCGCCTTGAAACGTAACCCTGAAGTGGAAAAAGCCAAAGTTGAAGCAGAATCCAACGTTGAGTACCTCGAGAAGCAGCTTACTCTAAAACTCGCCGAGAAAGACAGTGCTGAATCTGAAGTTGCTGCTCTCCGAGAAAAACTTGAGTTGCTTGACAGTAAAAAATCAAGTTTTGAAAAGCTTGACAAACAAAAAGTCAGAGTAGAACAGAAAATTGACGGTTTTCAACGTGAATTAAAAAGCCGCACTGAAGAGTTGAATGCGGCTGTTGCTGCAGAGCAGACGATTCAGCGGCTTGAACCCAAAGTGGCAACGCTCTCTGCGCTGGAAGCTTACGTCTCTGCCCTTTCTGAGAAGACTCTTGCGGAGAGAAACATCTCAGAGTTAGATAAACAGTTAAGCGAGATTAACAGTTTAAAGGAGGCCCTCAAACAAAACAGGCAAGGCTACCTGCTTTACGGTGAAGCCGAGGCAAAACTGCTCGAGCTGAGCAAGCGTAGGAAAGAATTTGAAGGCGCCAACTCAGCTCTGAAAGAGGCAACCCGCCAGTTAACAAGGTGCCAGCAGCAGAAAGAGAGGCGCGCCAGTCTTCTTTCGCAGATGCTCAGCAAACTCTCTGACATTTTAGGTGAGCAAATCTCAGTTGCCCACGTTGATGACGCCTACTCAAAGGTTAAACGCTACAATGATGAGACGGTGCAGCAGCTTGAAGCTGACCATAAAGTTCTTCTTGAAAAGAAAATTTCTCTGGAGCAACGCGTTAACGATTTGACTTCTAACCTCTCAAAGCTTTCCTCAGACGTTGAAGCCACCACATGCCCCACTTGTGAAGCTGAGCTTACAAGAGAGCGCGTTTTGCAGCTTCTGAAAAAGTACTCTGAAGAGAAAAACGCCGCTGAAGCTCAAATCGCAGCGCTCAACGGTGAAATCTCCACGCTGGAGCGCGCTCTTAAGCAAGAAAAAGCTTACGGCAACAGGCTTCTCAGCGTTAACTTAGAGGAGCTTCACCGTTTGTCTTCTGAACTTGAAGCTGCAGAAGCCGAGCTCGCTGCTCAGCGGGGCGAAGTGGAGCGGCTCAGAAAGCTAAGTGAGTCTTTAGCTGAAGTTGACGAGCAGATATCTAAGCTTGAAGAAGAAAAGAGCCGTTGCGAGGCTGCCTTCAAAGAGTATGGTTTTGCCGACAAGCAGCTTAACAGGCTTCCCAGCGAGGCAGACGTTGCATCTGAGAGGCAGCCGTGGGCTAAGTCGCTGGAGGAAATCAAGGAGCGTTTGGCTTGTTTAGTTAAGGAACTCGGCTATGAGCCTAAAGACGCAAAGAGGGAACTAGAAGAGTTGCAGCTGATTCGGCGGGAGTATGACCAAAACTTGCCCGTTGCAAAGCGGAAAGCCGAGTATGACGCTTTAGTGAGGGAGACGGCGGCTAAACTGGAGGAAGCGCAAAAAGAGTTTTCAACCGTTGAACGTGAAATCAGGCAGCTTGGCTACGACGAGGCAGAGCACAACCAGGTGAAAGCCGCCTGTCAAGCCGTGGAAGTTGAGCTTCAAAATCTAAAAGTAGCCATAGCCGGGTTAGAGGAGAAAAAATCTGGTTTCCAAACGCAGCTCTCGCAGCTTAACGCTGAGCTTGAGGCTCTTGAGAGAACGTCAAAGGAGAAGCAGCACGTAGAGCAGTACTTGACCGTTCTTAGCAGCATCAGAGACGCCTACGGTAAAGACGGCATCCAGAAACTCATCCGCGCCAGAGCACGCCCCGTCTTGGAGAGGGCAACGCGGGATCTGTTTGAACGCTTCAACTTGGCGTATTCAGATGTGAAAATCGACGATGACTACAACATCAGCGTTCTTGGACCAGCAGGTGAACAGACTATTGAGCAGATAAGCGGCGGCGAGCGTGTTGCGCTTGCCATTGCGTTGCGCTTGGCCATTGCGCAGGTGCTCTCGGGCAAAGTTGAAACCGTAATCATGGATGAGCCGACTACGCATTTGGATGAGGAACGCCGAAAAGAACTCGTCAACATCCTAAACTCCTTCTTTAGGGAAGGCGGCAGAATAATCCCTCAGATGCTTATAATCACCCACCACAACGAAATACAAGAAGTGGCAGACGTCGTGTACACTGTGAAGAAGGCTGACGGCTACTCGCATATAGAAGCGCTTCTACAGTAAAGGCGGCGCCTGCAAAGTTGAGCTTGTCCCCCATTGAATTAGGTTTTTGCTTGGTGGATGTACCGCGCTGTTGCGGGGTGAGGTACTAAACAGTTTTATTAGTTGGTGTTTAAGAGGAAGGTGATGAAGACTGTTCACAAAGTTGTTTTCGGCGATTCACGCGAGATGACGCAAATTCCAAGCGGTTCTGTGGATTTGGTGGTGACTTCGCCGCCGTATCCGATGATTAAAATGTGGGATGCTGTTTTCTCCAAGCAAAATCCAGCTATAGCAGGCGCGTTGGGTGATGGTGAGGGCGATAGAGCGTTTGAGTTGATGCACTGTGAACTGGATAAGGTTTGGAGGGAAGTCTACCGTGTTTTAAAGGACGGCGGGTTGGCTTGCATCAACGTTGGTGACGCGACGAGGGCTGTCGGCGGGGCGTTCAAGTTGTATGCTAATCATGCTCGGGTGCTGCAGTGTTGTTTGCAGTTGGGTTTTAGTTGCTTGCCCGAGATTCTTTGGCGCAAGCAGACGAATGCCCCTAACAAGTTTATGGGTTCTGGGGTTTTGCCTGCGGGCGCGTATGTTACTTTGGAGCATGAGTACATTTTGGTTTTGAGGAAAGGCAGCAGGCGCCAGTTCAGAAGTGAAGCTGAGAAGCTGCGTAGGTTGCGAAGCGCGTTTTTCTGGGAGGAGCGGAACTTGTGGTTTTCAGACGTCTGGGAAGATTTGAAGGGCACACGCCAAACCCACGTCGATAAGAACATGCGAGAACGCAGCGGCGCATACCCGTTTGAGTTGGCTTACCGGTTGATTAACATGTTTTCAGTCAAGGAAGATGTGGTGCTTGATCCGTTTTTGGGGACTGGCACAACAACAGTTGCCTCCATGGCAGCGGCCAGAAACAGCGTGGGTGTAGAGTTTGACTCCGCCTTCAAAGAGCACATTCATTCAAGATCTAAAAACGTGGTGGCTTTAGCTAACCAGCTGATTGAGCGTAGACTACTCAGGCATGTAAGTTTCGTGCAGAAACGCGCCAACGCTAAAGGCGCTTTAGGCTACGTTAACCGCTTTTATGGTTTTCCTGTTGTGACAAGTCAAGAAACCGAACTGGTCTTCGACGAGTTAAAAAGCGTTAACGCTGTGGGCGATTGTGCTTTTGAAGTTGAATACAAAGAAAAACCAACATGGCTTTTCAAAGACAATTTACTGCCAAACAAAGAAAAAGCCTAACCCAGCAAACATGGCTAGCCGCCCCCTTTTTCAATTCCCGCTACTTGAGTTTTTCTTTTGCACCCTACACTTAGTCTTTTTTTATCGGGCTTTATTCGCAGTATGCAGTGACACATTCAAAGCCGCGTACTCTAAAAACCCGTGGGGATTTCGTGCATTCTTTGGGAATGTCAACTCCGATGATGTGCATCTTTTTGTTTTTGAGAAGCCTCTTAGTTAGCGAACTGCAATCGCCACAACACAAGTCAACGACGTTTATTGGTCTATCGTAGACTTCGTACGTAAGTTCCAATTCTCTGCAGATTTGGTAGTCAGCTTCATTGGGTTTTTTACGAAATTTCCTTATCTTGCGTAAAATTCAGACGTAGTGTCGTCGTTTCGAAAGGTTGTTGTTCCAATAATCCATTTCAGCTTTTTTCGTTCTATGCGCAATTCATCCAACTGACTTGCCACTAAATAGCTGTTTTAAGAGCGAATTATGGGGTAAAGAACCCGCCTCCTCCAATTCTCGTTACAACGCTGGAAATAGTGAAGCTGGTGTATATAGTTCCTGGAGTGTAGGTTCCACCTGTGTACAGGCCGTCCTTGGCTGTGCCTGTGGAACTCCCTCCCAAATACAAGCTATAGGAACCAGGCGCAAGTTGAGGAGAAGAGAAAACTATCGATTGGAATGTTTTTGTGGGCATGAATGTAAAAAGTACTTCGCCTGAAGCTTTCTGAAGACTAATTAGTCTAGGTGTCCGCGCTGAGTTAAGGTTTATGAGTACTGAATATTGGGTAGATGCCGCTGTTGGCCCCTGCGCCATGCCAGAGCTACCTACAGCCACTATTGTTCCGCCAGTGATTTTAAACGTGCCAAAGCCATAATCTATCGCAGCGTTCATGTTGCTTAGCGGACCGTTAATAATCACTAGTCCGCCACTCATGTCCATGTGTCCGTTTGTGTCGATGCCGTCAGCGCAGACGCCGACGGC
>JBNVCD010000140.1:0-443 GCA_050410875.1 Bathyarchaeia archaeon
AGTACTGCTCGCGCCAATAGTTGAGTGTCTGCTCCGCAGATTCCAAAAGCTTGCTCACAGATTCTTCTTGGCTGAGAATACGAGTTAACTTCTGTTGGGCAAGCAAAACGTTCTCGCGGAACGGTTCTAAACCTACAGCAGCTTCAACCATACGCAGCTTCTCGGTTGTGCTTAAAACAGAAAATTGCTCCACCATGTTCTGGTGCATAATGATAAGCATGTTGTCTGGATCCACTCCGAACCGACCTAAAACATACTGCACATTCTGCTTGGTAGCTGCACGGTTTTCCAGTTCAAACCAGTAAGTGCCATCTCGCCTCAGAACACGGGTGAGGAAAATTTGGTCTTTAGCGTACTTGGGAACAGGACGCTTTCCCCCTCGTTTGCTATTATCCAAAATCAAGGTGACACGAGCTTGATCTTGCCCCCAACGAATCAGGTTG
>JBNVCD010000140.1:453-4545 GCA_050410875.1 Bathyarchaeia archaeon
TAACCCTACGCTAATTGCCAAAAGCAAAGAGCTTTTGCCTGCACCATTAGGTCCAACAACAAGGTTAACGCCAGGCTTGAAAGCTACTCTAGCATATTCGTAGCTCATGAAATTTTCCAAAATAACCTCAGATATTAACATCGGAGCGGGGTGCCTCTGTGTAGGAAAACAAGATTATTTAGGTGAAAAACGCCTTATTAAAACAGTTTGACACAATTAAGACACAATTTCCATTCAACCTGCAAAAGTTTTAGCCTTTTTGAAAATAATCTGCCTTTTGAGAAGCCAGCTGTTCAAGTGAAGGCATCTACCATATTTATATTATTTAGAACAACACTACATTACATTAAAGCTGGAGTGACAGAAAATGGTGACCTTAAGGGCTTTGGCCCCTTCATTAACCCGTATAACGGTTGCCGGTGCAGTTGGCGCCGCACTTCACATTGGCCAAGGAAACTGTGATCTAATAGACGACCAGGCGGTGGAGTTCTCCCGCGCAGTACTTCACCAAACTGACATCGACGGCGAAGTTATTTGTTGCGAAGGACCAAAAGATAACGCCCCCAGTTTTGCGTACCGTGAAAAAGTGGGCACTGGAAGAGGCCCAAAAGTAGAGTTTGTCATTGATCCTGTAGACGGAACAACAGCCGCCAGTAAAGGCAGAAAAGACGCCATATCAGCCCTTGCGTGCGCACCCGCAGGTTGCTTTCAAGTTTTGCCTGATGACGGCTACTACTTCAAAGTAGCCACAGACTACCATAGCGCAGGGAAAATCTCTTTAGACATGTCTGTGGAGGAAATCGTGCATACCGTAGCAGCGGCAAAAGGGTTACCTCTCTCGAACTTTACGGTAATTATGCTGGAAAGAGAGCGCCACATGGAAATTCTATCGCGCCTTCGCAAACTTGGCGTACGCATAATTCTCATTCCTGACGGAGACATTGCTGGCGCAGTCGTCAGCTGCATGCCTAACTCAGGTGTTGACTTGCTTATAGGCGCAGGAGCTGGACCTGAAGCCACAATCGCTGCCACCGCGGTTAAATGCCTAGGTGGAACAATGCTGGTAAAAGTTTGGCAAGACAAAAAAGACGATAAAAACCGCCTAAACCGTCTACGTTCAAGCGGGGTTGATGTAGAGAAAGTGTATAATCAAGATGAACTTGCCAAAGGTAACGAGTTGGTTTTTGCAGCCTCAGGCATAACGAAGGGTGAACTACTTAATGGTGTAACTCTGCTGCCTGACGGCGCAATCGTCCACTCTATATGTATGCGTTTGCCCAGCGGAACCTTGGAGAGGTCTGAAACAACCTTACATTTCAAGGGGCATCCCGTGTATAAGCAGTTCCTACAAACCTAAACAAGTTATTTTCTTTTTAACACCTCCCAGTAGTAGGGGATATTCCACTCAGAAGTGAAGCAAGCACCAATTTAGCGATGCCCCACTTTGAAGTTTAGCAGGGCATTTTTGATTTGTTAGGTTTCAAGGTGAACTGTAAATTTGTGAAACGTAACCAGCTTTGCGTTGGATGATGTGTAAAACTGAATGAGAAGCGGCGCGTGGCCTTTTTGGGTAGTAGTTACCTCGAGGATAAACCTAACGTTCTATCAAGGCTTTCGGCAACTTCCAAGAGGTTTTCGAATAAACGTGTTAGGTCGCGTTGAATTTCCTCGACAGTATTTTTGAGGCTTCGCTCTCTAAGTTTGTACGCGCCTTCGTGGAAGATAACTAGCCCGCTTTTCATCATTTTGTTGAGGTGATGAATCATGGTGCCTCTTGTTAAACCTACCTTTTCAGCTAGCTCATCACTTGTTAATCCTTTGTTGTGTACTGTTGCTTCTACGAGAGCTTTGAAAATGAGGAAAGCGGTTTTTTTCTTGTCTCTGGATTCTAAAAATCCGAAGGTTCTGCAAACCCATTCAAGGTCAGTTTCATATTCTATGGTTGGGGGTTTTCTGACTGCTAACAAGACATATTCTGCTAGTGATTCTTCGTTTAGCATAGGCAGGAGTGCCCTCCATTGTAAATTTAAAGTCTTCTTGTTAACTAATAGTTGTTTCAGTAAACCTTAAATATTTTTCGCGGGTGAGCGCCGCGAAAGGAAGATTTTTCACGCCAAGCCGCGAAAAGTTTTTAAGATAGTATACGTAAACTATACAACAGTAATTTGTATAGTCGAGGTGGTTAACTATGGCAGAAGAAAAAATGAAAAAGAGAGTAAACGTATCTCCTGCACCAACAGGAACAGCCCTAGCAAGACGCACTGACCCATTAGACTTAGCTAGGAGTATAGACAGCATCTTTGACGAGTTCCGCAGATCCTTCGACGACCTCATGCGGCCATTCTTCCCATGGACCACCGACATAGAGCAAACTATGCAGTTACCAGCACGGTACGCTCCAGTGGACTTAGTCGACAACGGCGACTTCTACACTGTAACCGCTGAACTTCCAGGGTTCAACAAAGACCAAGTTGAAGTTCACGTCAACAAAGACGGCGTGTCCATAAGAGCGGAAGCAAAAGAAGAGAAAGAAGAAAAAAGAAAGAACTATCTGCACCGCGAAAGAGCATACTCGGCAATGCAGCGGTTTGTTGCTTTCCCTGAAGAGGTCGTGCCTGCAAAAGTTGAAGGTTCAATGAAAGACGGGGTGCTGGAGTTAAAAGTTCCAAAGAAAGAGCCTAAACCAGAAGAAAAACCCCACAAAGTCGAGTTGAAGTAATTTCCCTCCCTTTATTTTTTATTTTTAAAGGTAGCGTTGTGAGTGACACATGACTGAGAAATCGCAAATAGACGTAATTTTTTCGATTTTAGAAAACCCTGTTCGCAGAAAGATAATTAAACGGTTAAGCCAGCAGCCAAGTTATGCGCTTGAAATAGCCAAAGAATTAGGTCTTGGGCAACAGCTTGTTACAACTCACTTGTCCATAATGGAGCGTGAGGGGTTTGTCTCTTCAAATATGAAAACAAGCCCTGTTGGCCCAAAAAGAAGATTATACTGTCTAAAGCAATCTGGTTGTTTAACAGTCAGTTTTGGGCCACATTTGTACAGCGAGCAGCTGAAACCTTTGGACAGCTTGCCCGCTAAACTACCTCAGGACGCAATCAAATTTTTGGATAAACTTAAAGAAATACAGCAAAGTGAAAATGGAAAACTAGATTTACTGTCAAAGTTGATCGCTGATATTGATGAAAAGTTGTTAGCGCTTGAAACTGAGAAAGCCGTGCTTCTTCATATTAGGAATATGGTTATGAAGCAAGCAAGCGATGAGTTGGAGGCGCAAGCAAAACCTCCTCACGAGAGGAGGATCATGCATTTTATTATAGATGAAAGATGCACTGATGTTGAAAAGATTTCAGATGCTTTGAATTTGAAGGAATCTACAATACGTTATGTGCTCAAAAACCTAAATAAAAATGCAGAAAAGTGAGAAGCCTGCTTTGTTTTTTTGAGTCTCCTCTTTCTGGTGGGGAAATTATGGAAAGTTTTATTAGGTAATGTAAAAAATTACATTGCATTGCAAATAAGTACTAATCGGTGAATGGTTGAATGAGCAGCTTTAGCAAAACACCAAACCGAACAAAACTAATTGCGATCGTAGCAATCTTCTCCGCGCTTTACACAGTTCTTCGTTTGTTGCAGACAATACCTATGATAGGCATTGAAGGCGGCAGATTTTCTCTCTCTGACATGATAGCACCAATTTACGGTGTTATATTGGGACCATATGTGGGGGGCGCCAGCGTCATTTTTGGTTCTTTTTTGGCGATTGCTTTAGGTCGCCCTGTATCGTTTATGTTTCTTGATTTTCTGCCGGCCTTCGTAAACTGTGTAGCGCTGGGCTTTTTGGTGAGACGCAAATGGTTGCCCGTGGTTGCTTTGAACGGTTTGTTGCTTGTAATTTTTATGGCACATCCTTTAACAACCGTGTTCATTAACGTTGGCGGCGTTGCCGTACCCTTTGCGTGGCTTCACATTGTAGCGTTTGCGGTTCTAATTTCTCCGTTAGGCTATAAAGCGGGCACTTGGGTTGAAAGCCTCAAACCTATCAGACTTACGGCGGGACTGGGGAGTTTGGCTTTTATAGGTACGAT
>JBNVCD010000141.1:0-3233 GCA_050410875.1 Bathyarchaeia archaeon
CCTTATGCCCACGCGCAACGAAGTGGACGCTGTAGTCCAAAAGGTCCTAAAGCAAATCACCCCCACAAAAGCTGACAAAGCCAAAATGGAAGCGGTAGCTAAAAGCATAGAGCAAAAAGTAAGCCTTGCCTGCAGAGAATTCAACGTTGACGCCAAAGTGCGGCTTGAAGGCTCAGTTGCCAAGGACACGTGGCTCAAAGAGGAACCCGACGTCGACGTCTTCATACGTTTCCCCACCACCGTTAGCCGAGGCGACTTGGAGGTTTTAGGGCTAAAAATTGCAAAAGCCGCCACCGCAGACGCGCAGCGGCAAATTGAACGTTACGCTGAGCACCCCTACCTTGAAGCTTTCGTAGACAGCGTCCGAGTCAACATTGTACCCTGCTACGACGCAAAGCCAGGCGAGTGGCTAAGCGCCACCGACCGAACCCCCTACCACACCGACTACGTAAACGCGCGACTAAACAAGAAGTTACGCGGCGAAGTTCGACTACTCAAAAAATTCATGAAAGGCATCAACGTTTACGGCGCAGAAATCAAAGTGGGCGGCTTCAGCGGCTACCTCTGCGAACTTTTAATTCTACACTTCGCCTCGTTTAAGGCGGTTCTGCAGGCGTTCGCGCAGCACATGCCCAAACGAGTCATCGACATGGAACACCACTTTGCAGCACACGAGGCAGAGCGGCTTTTCCCTGAACCCCTAGTCATAGTTGACCCCGTAGACAGAGGACGCAACGTAGCCTCCGCCGTTCAACCCCAAAAGCTACATCTGTTCGTAGGCGCAGCCCAAGAATTCCTAAAACACCCCCACCGCCACTTCTTCTATCCGCCAAAACCCAAACCCCTCAGCGCCGCCCAAATTGAAGCCCGCCTACGCCGACGCGGCTCAACAATTATCCTTGTAGCTACAGGCGGCGTCCAAGCAGTCCCAGACGTCTTGTGGGGACAAATCTACAAGTCACAGCGAGCCCTCCACAAACTGCTCGAACTCCACGATTTCTCCGTTCTCCGCTCTGACGCTTGGAGCAGCCAAAACGCAGACCACATAATCTTCGTGTTCGAACTCGAACAGCAAACTCTGCCCCCAATCAAAAAACACTTTGGCCCCCCACTGCAACGACAAAACGAGTGCGAAAACTTCCTAGCCAAACACTTAGGCGCACCCAACGTGGTTGCTGGACCCTACCTTGAAGACGGCAGATGGGTCATCTTAACAAAAAGAAAAGTCACCCACGCCACAGACCTGCTGAAAACCAAACTTGCCAGCGGCGGCAAAAACGTCGGCGTAGCCCACCTAGTCGCCAAAGCCCTACAGCAAAACTTCGCCGTCACATGCGACAGCAAAGCAATCAGCAACTACACCGCAGACAAAGAGTTCGCAGAGTTTTTCGCAACATTCCTCTCAGCCAAACCCCACTGGCTACAAGCCACAACAAAGCACCCACAAAGGAAAAATAAGCTAAACAGCCAACGTTAAAGTTATAATGTAGATTTCAATTTCTACTGATGCACCAAAGCCCGGTGGTGTAGTGGCCAAGCATAGGGGCCTCTGGAGCCCTCGACAAGAGTTCGAATCTCTTCCGGGCTACCATTGCTTAGGTATGACTTTATACTTTTTTTGAGGGTCGTTTTCTCGGATTTCTTATATCATAGGTATAATCACATTTTCCGTTGTGCGTGGTAAGATTGTGGATTTAACTACAACAATGTGCTCATTATTAGGTTCCTTTAACGCTTCTCCAAGTTTTTGAGATACCGCTATAATACTATCTAAAATTAAGTTACCTCTATCGTCTACTGGTGTCGGGACACAAATAAAAGAAACATCACATTTTGATATATCCGAGAGCCTATTTGTAACATTATAACCATTCTTTTCAAGACTTAGTATAACATCAGGATTGGTGTCATAAAATAGAACATTATGACCCATCCACAAAAAATATCTACCCAAGTTTTTACCGACATATCCTGACCCAATGACTCCCAATTTCATCTCACTTCACTTCTTCAGCCCGTCACTCCAGATTACGCCTAACGAGTATTTTCCGAACTTTTTATTCGCATAACCTTCCAAATAGGAGTTAAAGCGATAGGCTTGTAGCTTTTGTCTCATCACACAAACCTACTGAAAAATACATAGTGTCACATCATCATTAAAGATATACGGATGTAATGGTCGCATTAGCACACAAGCATAATTCTGGAACAAAGACTATTTCTCAGACTTAGGTTTCATTTTTAAAAGGGAATTTTAACAGATATTTGAAGCGTGCCACTATTGTGTACTAGTCGAGGGCGCCATTTTTTGCGTTTAACCGGGGTCAACAGCATGTATTCATTTTATTTTTTGCAATTTCGCTGGCATAAGGTTTCTCTGCGATTTTTCAATTTTTGTCAGATATTTTCGGCTTCTTTTTCATTTAGTCGCTGTTAACCGAACATTTCATGGGAAGAAGTAAGTGTTATTAGGTTGTGTTTGTATTAGTCTGTTTGGGTGACTTTTTGGGCGAAACTGTTTTAGAGAAGGTTGAGGAAATAGGCAGGAAGCTTGATGAGTTAAAGGATTTTCTTGAAGATGTCTTTCTAACCATTGAAGAGTCTATGTTGCTGAAAGAGGTTGACGAAATAATTAAAAACAAACGTTTTAACGAGTTGAAGTCCATCGGTGAAGTTTAGAGTTCTACTCCATAAAAATACAGATGAATTTTTAAGGAGAATCAGCCTCGAAGATAAGCGACGTGTAGTCGACAAGCTCAGACAGCTATAGGATTTTCCAGCTGTTAAACTTGACATTGTTAAAATTGCAGGCGAGGTAAACACCTTCAGACTACGCGTCGGAAAATACCGAGCACTGTTCAAAGTATACGAGCAAGAAAAAATAATAGTCGTCGCCAAAATAGACACACGAAAAAGGATTTATCAATAGTTACTTAAAATTCAAAGATTTCATTAGAATGATAAAGCACATACATCAAATTATGGACCGACGTTTTCTGTTAGTTGCTGTTAACAGAAAAAGAGCGGATTTTGCGGAGACTTAAAGTTTTCCATATGAGAACCGGTATGCACAATTTCGACACAGATACCTTTGAACCTCTCCATGGCGAGTGTATCTAATGCCGTCCTTGTACACGCGCTCGCAGCCACATTCAGGACACTTAACCGCCTTTCCACCGCTCACCTTTCTCACCTCCCACACTTTAAACAACGCGACTTTCGAGAAAACCACA
>JBNVCD010000141.1:3243-3658 GCA_050410875.1 Bathyarchaeia archaeon
AAAGGGGGGATTTGGCAGGTGTTTTCTCCCACAACATGGGGGTGCAAATCTCACCCACCGCATCAAAAATAAAGCCTGCATAAGGAGTATTTTGGCTAAAAAAGCTCATTTTTAAGATTTATAGGCGGAGGCTGAAATTTCAGCACAAATTTACTGGTAAGAATATTTTATTATTCAAATATACAAAAGCGTCCAATGGCTAAAGGGCATGTTACGTCGTGTGGCTTTATATTTTACCTTCCCTTTTCAATTGACTAATCTCTTTTTCGATTTCTTCTATTGTCAGTGTTTCCGTAGCTCTTCTAAGCTCTACTACAGAATCGCCATATTTCCGTCTAATTTCACTTAGGAATTTTATTGCTCTTTTTGCTCCAAGCTCTTTTATGAGTGCTTCAAATGGCACTTCAACTGTTGC
>JBNVCD010000141.1:3668-4522 GCA_050410875.1 Bathyarchaeia archaeon
TCCACCCATGCCCATGCACTATTTTCGCTGGTCTGAAAGGTTCCTTCAATTTTGAACACTCACTTATTGAGCGAGTCGCTTGCAAGGATGAGATTGATAGGGAGATTATTCAAGCTCTTTTTGAGGCAGGTTCTCCAGGCGTTTTACCGAAAGATTTAGCCGTTCGGTTGGAGCGATTCAAAATTAGTCGTCATCAGATAAGCCGAAGAATTCTAAGAATGAATAAACGCCTTAAGAAAGAGTTTGGCGAGCATGTTGCAGAGAAGAGAGGATGGCATTGGGCGCTGACAAGTTTCGCTGTGGAGGCATGGGGAGAGCCTTGGGTAGGAAACAAAGGCTGTTAAACTACTTATAGAAGAAACAAACAGCCATATTCCTATTGTTTATTCATCTCTTTTCCACATAGCCATTGCAGTAGGAATTAATGCTATCGCTAAAGTGGAAAATATCGAGCTAATTATTGAAATTGGAATTCCTTGCCAAGTGGGGGATACTCCATTTATCGGAGGATAATAACCAGCTAATATTTCCCCAACTGCGAAGAGCAAAATATAAATGATGCTCCATAAAATCATACGGATGTTCCGCCTAATTTGTGCCTGAACATTTTCTTTCCTAAAAATGACTCGAAGTCCGATTTTAGGGAAAACCAGCTTTGTAGAGTCAATGGAAACATCTAAACCTATGGCGTGTTCATACGGATAAGGATCAGATACCTTCAAAGGCTTCAAGTTTATGTTAATGTTGCCTACTCTGTCGGCAATCTTGCTTCCACCATAGAATTTAATCCATTCATTTTCAGATGAAATTTTGATCAGTTGAGGGCAGAATTCAAATTGTTTCTCAGGTAGATA
>JBNVCD010000142.1:0-4183 GCA_050410875.1 Bathyarchaeia archaeon
CTGGAACAGCGCAACCTGACTGGGGGTTGTGTTGACGAGGGGAACGCTGAACACTGTTAACATTATGAAGAAGGTTAAGAAGTCAAAAATGGAGCTCACCGGCCCCATGGAAACCATGAATTTCCGTATGAAGCCGATGTCCCACCTCTTGGGCTTCTCGACGTACTCTGGATCCACGTTATCGGTGGTTATAACTGACTGGGAAAAATCGTAAAGCAAATTGTTTAAGAGAATCTGAATGGGCAGCATGGGTAAAAAGGGCAGAAACAGCGAGGCTATGGCGACGCTGAACATGTTGCCAAAGTTGGAGCTGACCCCCATCATGACGTACTTCATGGTGTTACCGAAGGTTTTTCTGCCTTCCAACACGCCTTCAGCCAGCACAGTCAAATCGTTTTTCAACAGGATGATATCGGCAGACTCTTTTGCCACGTCCACAGCGTTGTCCACTGAAATGCCCACGTCTGAAGTCCTCAGCGAGGGCGCATCGTTTATGCCATCGCCCATAAAGCCGACGACGCGGCCGTTGTCTTTTAGAAGGTTGATTATGCGGTCTTTCTGGACAGGGGTGACGCGGGCGAAAACGTTGGCTTCCTCCACCACTTGGGCTAAGGCGTCGTCATGCATCTGGGCAATTTCGCTGCCGAGCACTACGCCTTTAATTTCAAAGCCCAGTTGCTCGCAGGTTTTCCGGGTGACAAGCTCGTTGTCGCCGGTGAGAATTTTAAGCTCGATTCCCGCTTTGCTTAAAAGCTTTAAGGAGTCTTTGGCGGTCTCCTTGGGCGGGTCGAGGAAAGCAACGAAACCCAAGAAAACCATGTCGCTTTCGTCGTTTACAGAGTAAACGGCGCGTTCTTCTTTGAGTTTTTTGTATGCAACGCCTAAAACTCTGAAGCCTTCAGAGCTCAAGTCAAAGTATTTTTGCTCTGCCTTTTTCTTAAGCTCCTCGGTTAAGTCTAAAATTAAATCGTCAAGTTCACAGTAGGATGAAACTTTGAGGATCTCCTCCGGCGCGCCTTTAACTATGAAAAAGCGCTGCCGCTCTTTTTCGACGACGACGCTGACTCGGCGCCGGATAAAATCAAAGGGCACCTCGTCGATTTTTTGGAAGCCGCTGATGTCTTGGGCTTCATGAACCAGTATAGCCTCGTCTAGGGGGCTCTTCAAACCCGTCTGGTAGTAACTGTTTAGGTAAGAGTAAAGAAGCACTTTAGCGTTGTCTTTGCCTTCAGCGTCAACATGCAGCACAAGGGTGATTCGGTTTTCTGTAAGCGTCCCTGTCTTGTCAGTGCATAAAACATTCATGCTGCCAAAATTTTCTATAGACGCCAACCGCTTTACGATTACGCCCTTCTTAGACATGGCAATTGCGCCCTTTGAAAGGTTCACCGTGATGATCATAGGCAGCAACTCAGGCGTCAAACCCACCGCCAGCGCCACGGAGAAAAGCAAAGCGTTCAAGACGCCGTTGGTGTCAGGGTTTCGAAGCGCGTTTATGAAGAAGACAAAAAGCACCAGCAAAAGGGTGACTTGCATTATGAGAAAGCCAAAGCTCTTGATGCCCCGGGCAAACTCGGTTTCAGGAGGTCTCTCCACAAGCTTCTTGGCGATTTTGCCGTATTCCGTGGAGCCTCCGGTGCGGACGACAACGGCGGTTGCGGTTCCACTTACAACCGAAGTGCCCATGAAAAGGTAATTGGTCCACTCAGTTATCGAGGAAGATTTAGGTTTAAGTGGAGCAGGGGTCTTCTCCACAGGGAAAGATTCGCCTGTCAAAGAGGACTGATTCATAAAGAGGTCTTTGGCGCTGATTAACCGCGCATCTGCAGGCGCGATGTCTCCGGCTGAAAGATAGATGATGTCGCCGGGGACAATTTCGGGGAGCTTCACTTCCTTTTTGGCGCCGTCTCTGACAACAGTCGCCGTGGTTGTAACTTTTTCCTTCAACTTTTCTGCGGCTTTCTCAGCTCTGGCTTCTTGGTAATAGTCAAGAACGACGCTGAGGAAGACAATCACAAAAATTATAATCATGTTAGGCAACTCGCCAAGGATGCCAGAGATGGAACCCGCAAACAGCAAAATAATAACTAGGGGGCTGTTAAAGTGGGCAAGAAACTCAAACAGCGCAGAACGCTTCTTTTTTCGGGCAAGCTCGTTGCGCCCGTAAACTTCAAGGCGTTCAGCAGTCTCTTCAGAGGAAAGCCCAGCTTGGGAAGTCCCCAACCGCGAAAGAAGCGACTCCACAGGCAAACTTAGAATTTCATCAGAAGTCAGCATCAACTGCGATTTTCTCGCGTCCGCCCCACCTGAAGAGCCACCGTTACTGGTCTGCGTGAAACAGCCTCCTTTCTGTGCCTTGAATAGCTGTAAACCTAATTAGACCATACGTGTCGAATCGTTCTTAAACAGTTTCTGGTCACCTAAAAACCTAAAAAGCGTTAAAAACCAGCAGGAAAATATCTTTACGTCAAACAGGAAGGAAGCGTAAGCAACATGGAAAAAACGTTTATCATGCTAAAACCCTCCGCTGTAACCCGCGGACTCATAGGCAACATACTAACACGGCTGGAAAACAGGGGACTCAAAATAGTCGCCCTCAAAATGGTTCAGCTAACAGCGGAAACCGCGGCAAAACTCTACGCCGTACACCAAGGAAAACCCTTCTACGACAGCCTAATTGCGTACGTCACCTCCGCCCCGGTGGTGGCTCTGGTTGCAGAGGGAGAAGACGCTGTTAAAGTCACCCGCAAACTGGTAGGCAACACAAACCCCAAAGAAGCAGAACCAGGCACCATAAGAGGCGACTTAGCAATGATCACAACCAAAAACGTCATCCACGCCTCCGACTCAGCGGAAAACGCCCAAAACGAAATCAGCATATTCTTCAAACCCCGAGAAATCACCACATACAACCGAGCAGACGAAAACTGGATCTACTAAACTACGCTTTAACCTCAGAAAAGACGGGGTAATCCGGCCGGGATTCGAACCCGTAACAACAGCGGATGGAGACATCCCCTGCATAATCCCCCCTTTTTCTTTTAACAGCGATTAATAGAAACTTTGGAATTTCTATTCCAATGCGCATGTAACACTCGAACGGAAGAGTGCATGCACCTCTTTTAATACTGCTTAGTTTGCTGAGCTAAGACAAAATTTTAAATAGCGATTAAATGGATTAATATTCGTGAAATCATGGTAAATGCGGTTCTCGTGCAGCATTTAACAAAGAATTATGATGGCACTGAGGTTCTTAGGGGGGTGGATCTGAAAATAGAGGAAGGAGGGTTCTATGCGTTAATGGGACCAAATGGGTCTGGAAAAACCACTCTCACTTCTATAATTGCCTCGGTGAGACTTCCAACGAGTGGTATCGTCGAAATCTACGGTAAACCTCCCAAGAGAGCGAAAGAACTCATCGCCTATATTCCTCAAGAAAACTTCTCTTCTACGTTGCTAACTGGAAGAGAGAATTTGATATATTTCGCCGGTTTACTCGGTTACACAGGAAAAGAAGCAAAGAAGATGGTTAATGAAATTCTGGACAAAATTGAACTCCGCAACGATGCGGACAAGAGAGTTTCCACATATTCTGGAGGGATGCGGAAGAGGCTTGAAATTGGGACAGCGCTTTTTCCCTCAATTAAAATTTTCATCTTAGACGAGCCCACCACGGGTGTAGATCCGTCAGGGCGAAGAGATTTTCTCGGCATGCTTAATGATTTAAGAAAGGATGGTATAACCGTGCTAATGACCACTCATATAGGTGCAGATGCTGAAGCTGCATCAAAAGTTGGCTTGATGGATAAAGGCAGAATTATCGCAGAAGATGAACCTGATGAGCTGAAAAAGAAGGCTGGGCTTCGAAATGTTGTAAACATAGAAACTTCAATAAAGAGCAAGAAGATATCTGATACCTTGTCCAACTTCAACGAAGGCAGAATGCCGCTTGAAACCGAGACAGGATATAGGGTCTATTCAAAAAAGGCGGAAGAGTCAACCCCTGAGATAGTCAGAACACTTGATGGGCTAGGATGCAAGGTAACAAAGATAGAGGCTGTGAGGCCTTCACTTGAAGACGTATTCTTCAAGTTAACTCAGAAAAGCCCACAAAGCAGTGAACTCCAATGGGCCAGATAATCGCTACATTTGTTAGGGTAATCAAGGAGCTCTTGAGAGACAA
>JBNVCD010000142.1:4193-4399 GCA_050410875.1 Bathyarchaeia archaeon
TCCCATTATATGGCTTATCATGGCTAACGTTGTATTCTTGGCAAACGCACCGGAGAGTGAGGCTGCACCTTTCAAAGGCGCGTTCACCATTTCAATGATCGTTTATGCAGTAATGATTGCCGGGATGGTGGATCTGCCAGGCAACATTGCAGTCGATAGGAATAGAGGAATGCTCTCAAAGCTCAAATCGATGCCAGTTAGCCAGT